>DATFQK010000294.1:0-14678 GCA_035264345.1 Gemmatimonadales bacterium
GGGTCGGGTGCCCACAACCGAGGAGCTGGTCTCGGCCACTGGGCTGACGCCTGAGGCGGTGCGTTCACTCGGTGCGCTTCACATCGAGGCGTTGCGTCTGGACCAGCCCATAAGGGAAGGGGAGGATCGGGGCCGACTGGACCGATTCGTTCCTCTTACTCAGGAGGGAACTGACGCCTCTACGCTGGCGAGCAGCAGGACGCACGATCTCGAGCTGGCACTGGCAGCCCTGCCACCGCGCGATGCCAAGGTGCTCCGGCTGTATTTCGGTCTGGATGACGGCAACAGTCGGACTCTGGAAGAGATCGGCCGGATGATGGGTGTAACTCGGGAGCGAATTCGTCAGCTCCGCGACCGGGCTCTCCGGCAGCTGAAGGAAGAGCATGGCGACATGTTGCGGGAGCTCGCAGCCTGATCCACCTTCCCGGAACAGAAGGCCCACCTGAATTCGGGTGGGCCTTTTACTTTGTGCCCTCCAAGACTGAGAGCACCTGCTCGAGCTGAGCCTTGCCCGGTAGAACCCCTTGTGCCATGGTGCTGGATCCGCCTCCCCGCCCTCCGGCCATGTTTACCGTCCCCTTGAGAACGTTGGCCGCATCGATACCGGAATCCGGTGCAGCACTCAGTAAAACCGAGGGAGGGGTGTCTATTGCACCGATGAAGACCGCACGCGGCAGATCTGCAAACGCCTGAGCCAATCCTCGAAGCTCCTCCAGCCCACCACCCGGCAGGCGAACGGTGGCTCGCCTGATGCCGGCCAGGTCGGGCTGGGCCGACGCATAAAGTTCCTGCGCCCGATATCGGCTGAGCTGGGCCTCCAATTCATGCTTAGAAGCTGAAAGCGCTTTGACCTCCGCCCGCTGGTTAGCGACAACATGGGGAAGCTCATCGACTGAGCTGGAAAGTTCGACTGCCAGGTCGGACAGAACTCCGGATTCGATTCGGCTTCGCCGGATCGCCCTTAGCCCACAGAGAAACTCCAGCCGAACTCCCTTTCGCACCCGCTCCAGCTTGCGGACGAGGACAGCGCCGATCGCGCCGGTCGCTGTAACGTGCGTACCGCCGCATGCGCTCCGGTCCAAGTTTTCGATTGCTACAATTCGTATGGTTCCAGAGCGGCTGGACGGCTTCCTTAATCCGACGGCTGTGCTGGCGTCCTCGAATGTGACCGTCACGGCGCGGTTCTCGGCAATGACCTGGTTGGCCCGCTCCTCAGCCTGGGCGATCTGTTCTGAGCTGAGCTGGGGAGTATCCAAGTCGAGGGTGGAGGTGAGCTCACCCAAGTGAACGGAGGTGGTAGGGTAATTCCAGAGATCGGCCAGGACTGCTGACAGAAGATGTTGTCCCGTATGCTGTTGCATGTGATCCAGCCGACGGGGCCAGTTCAGTTCGCCTCGAACCGTCGGTCCTGAAACCAGCGGCTCTACCAGAAGGTGGGCCACTCGCTCACCCTCATCCACCACTTCGGCCACCTCTATTCCGTCCAGATGGCCGGTATCGTAGAGCTGACCGCCCGAAGTCGGATAGAATGCCGTGCGGTCCAGGTAGATCCGCCTCCCCTCCTCGGCTCGCTCCACCACCGAAGCCTCGAAGTTGCGCAGATACGAGTCCAGGTAATACAGCCGCTGAGTCACGAAACCCGAGTCGAAGTGGGTGTGGCCCTAATCTGGGGTATGTCCTCTAGGGTTGAGAATAGAGGACCTTACGGCCGGCGGAAGAACGGCTGAAGGGACTAAAGGGCTCGAACCGAGGTGGAAGCCGGCACGGTGAGCTGGTCGAGAACCATCCTTTGGATCTCCTCGGCAAAGTCAAGAACGGCCGAGAGTTGGAAGGCCAGATCGTGAAGCTCCGCGGGCGCGAGCGTCGGGTCTTGCCCCAAAGCGGCGGCCTGCTCCTGCAGCATCACCAGTCCGGCGTGGGCAAACGCCATTCGCTCCCAGAGCGGGAGCACCAGATCCAACTGGTTGGTTGATAACGCCGCTGTGGTGTTCTCGAAGTCACCCTCCAGCGGGCTGATGAGCCGTGCCAGTTGATCGGCCAGCGTCCGGGCCCGCTCAGAACTGGCTGGCTGCAGCGTGTCGGTTGCGGCGAGAATAGCCACCGCCCACTGCTGAAGCTCTCCGTATTCCTCACCCAGGGTGGCCAGCGCGGTCCGGCTGGTGTCGGGTCTCAAGGCTATGGGAGCCGGGGCCAGGGTGCCGAGGGTGAAGGTCAATACCGTCAGACCCGAGAGTGCAAGAATACGCAGCAGAAAGCCTCCGAGTCCGGGAGGGACAAGGCAATGGGCGGAGAAAGTATCTCCGCCCAATGTGTAGTCCCGGGATTCCTCTGTCTGTGATGTTGGCTACGCCTGGTTTTTCAGATGTATCCCTCAAAAATGAGAGTGTCAAGCAGTGTGGCTGCCCCAGCCACGGAGGGCGCGCACGTAGTCATGGAGGACGAGAAATTTTTCAAAGAGGATGACGCCTTTGCGCTTTCGGCCAAACTCTCCAAAGAGGTCACGCAGTCTCCCGCGACGGGTGACATAGAAGCGGAACGTCTCTGCGAAATCTTCCTGGGGGTGTTTCGCGGCGTAGGCGCTGACGTGATTCGACGGGGCAATCGCGATCCTGCGCCGCTGAAAGTACACCCACGTATTGTCCATGCCGCGATAGGCCTTGTCTACCTCGCCGAAGGCGCGGCGAAACTGCCGCGTGCGGGTCCACTCCCAGTGGTGATAGAGGAAGCTGTGCCCCAGCTCGTGGGTGATCAGTCCAACCAGCATGGTCCAGGGTATTTCGTCGGGCCGGCGTTTGCCGACCACATAGCGCTGCTCGATCTCGACCATGTTGGGATACTTCGGGTCGACCCCGGAGACTCCCGGGCGAAGGAGGATCCGGTAGCCCCAATCCTTGATTCTGCTGACCAGAAGCAGGCGGCGCACCCGGGTCAGTGCGCGCGGGATCAGATCGCGACCGGTGGAGTCGCCGCCGCACCAGGGGCAGCTGTTCATCAGATCGTCCACGCCCCGGCCGCAGTGGGGGCAGGTCCCCTCGAACAACGCTTCCTCGTTCCACTGTTGCGGCCGACTGCACCAGGGGCAGTACTGCATGGGATACTGCACGCCCCCGCCGCAGCGCCAATCACACCGGGCGTCCATGCGAAAGCCCCGGGGAGCTTTGAGCGGCTCGTCGCTGGAATAGCCCTCCTCGTGGATGTTGGCCCCGCACCAGGGGCAGGTCGAGAACTTGTCGGAGACGGCCCAGCCGCATTTGTAGCACTCCGCTCCGGTGAGGCCGCCTTCGTCTCGCCAGCGGTAGGCTCGACCGCACTCGGAACAGAATCCCATGTACCGCTGAACCCGGTGTCCGCAGATGCAGCGTACCTCCCGAGCCCACGCGCCGGCGCGCCGCCGCCTACGCGCGGTCATACCGGGCAATGGCGGCGTCTACAATCCGCTGGATGAAATCACAGTATTCCATCCCCGCCTTGGCTGCGGCATTGGCCATGTCGTGGCCATAGCTGATGAAGGGATTCGCGTTGGCCTCCAGCACCCAGACGCCGCCGTCATCCGTCAGCCGGATATCGAGACGGCCATAATCGCGCAGCCACAGCGCCCGGTAAGCCATCCGGCAGGTCTCGGTGATTCGCTCGCGCACCGCTTTCGAGAGGGGCCGGGCCAGGACGTTCCGGATTCCCTTGCGCTCTCGGTACGCCTCGTCCCACTTGGCGAATTGGGTAGCGATCCGCTCTTCGGGCCGGGTCTTCCGTTTGTCGAAAACCATCTCCGTGAGCGGAAGGATCTCCAGGCTATCGTCATTGCCAATGATGCTGACGTAAAGTTCGCGACCGTCGACGAACTCTTCCGCGATCGCGCCCTGGCTGAATCGCTCATGGATGAACGCCACGCGTTCCGCGAGAGACTCCTGGTCCTGCACCACCGAGGCCTGGGCGATGCCCGCGGAGGCATCGGTCTGCAGCGGCTTGACGATCAAGGGAAAGGTGAGCTTGGGGGCGCGGTCGACCGGCTCGTGCAGGCGGTAGCTGACAAAGCCAGGCACCTGGATTCCGAAATAGGCGAGAACCTTTTTGCTGATGGCCTTGTTGCGGGTCATCTGCAGCGCCAGGGGAGGAGCCCCGGTATAACGGTATCCCTCGGCCTCGAGCAAACCGGGAAGGAGGTATTCCAGCGATTCATCACCCCGGAACGCCTCGGCACCATTGAAGACCAGGTCGGGTTGCCAATCTCCCAGACGGCGTAACAGGTACTCCAGGTCGTCTCTCACTCCCAGGAGGCGCACTTCATGGCCACACTCCACGAGCGCGTGGGCGATCTGGTACTCCATCTCCGGCTCGTCGGCTTTCCAACCCGCAACCTCACGCTCCATCTGGCGAGCGTGCTCGGGATGATCCCAGCCGGAGTAGGGAGTGTCAAAAACAACGGCGACGCGCATAATGTGTAGCAAGATTTCCGGGCCCGGCCCGTAACGCCAGGCCAGTCCTGCTGTTGCTCCTCTAAAATCTCCTCGCGAAATGCCCGCTCGCCACCACGGCACACGGTGGTAAGTGTTTGTGTCCCAACGCAATCAGGCATGGCTCACCGATTGCTCCTCAGAGGCGACAGAGCATCACTTCTTGCACAACCGCCCAACATACTGAGACAATCGCATGCACCGACGTCTGAGCTGGACGCTCGCCTTCTGTGCCCTGAGCAGTCTCACACCCGCTCTCGCGGCGCAGGACCTCACGCCGGCAGAACGGCTGAGGGTAGACGACTGGTACCGGAAAGCCAGTGACCGTACCAGCGATGGCGAGTGGGGTATAGCCATTGGTACGATGGGCGGGCGTGTGCTCTGGAGTGTCAATTCCGAGCTCGAGCTGATTCCGGCATCTACCGCCAAGCTCTTCACGGTAGGCTTCAGCCGGGCACGCGCAGGCGGCGGAGCTCGCATCTCGACCCGGATCATCGGGCGCGGCGCCCTGGACTCGACCACCGGGCGCTGGATGGGGAGCTGGCAACTCGAGCTGGGTGGCGACCCGACGCTGGAGCGCTCGGGCCGGGATGGTCCTACGCTTCGGGAGCTGGCGCGCCAGCTCCGGGCCCGGGGCATTATCCAGCTCGACGGTGCCCTGGCGCTGACCAGTCGGACCGGACCGGCCGCTTCGCGCTATCCCGCGGTCTGGTCCGCCGAGTTTGTGGGCCAGCTATATGCCCCTCCAGTGGGACCCGTCACACTCCACGAGAACACGATTTCACTGACCTTCCGTCCCGGTCAGGATGTTGGCTCGCCTCCCACTCTGGTATCGGCGTACCCGGCCGGAGTCGACCGGCTGGTGCGAATGAGCGCCACAACGGTGGGAGGGAGCCGCCGGCGCCTGTCGCTGACGGCCGATCCGGATGGAGGGTGGACCCTGAGCGGAACCATCGGGATTGCCTCGCGCAGAGCCGGGATCTCGGCCGTGGCGCATGAGCCGGCCAGTGTGCTGGGTTACGCCTGGGCGGCGGCGCTCGACCGCGCCGGAATTCGGTGGGTGAACCGAAGCTCCCCTGCCATTGTCGCGCCGGGTGTGCCGGCGGTGCTGGCCAAAGTCGAATCGGCCCCCTTCGACAGCGTGGCGGTCGAGATCAATCGGCGAAGCCTCAATATCGGTGCGGAGCTGGTGCTCCAGTGGGCTGCTGCCAGCCAGACCTCAGGGCCTGCCCTGTTGAACCAGCATGTTCGCGAGGTGGTAGGACCCAACGCGCGGATCCGGCTGGTCGATGGCAGTGGCCTGAGCGAACTGGACCGGGTCAGCCCCATGACCCAAATGCTGTATTTGGCCCGGTACCCCCAACTGCATGGGGCAGAACGTTATCCGCTGCTCCTGCCCGCCAATGGCATGGGCACCTTGAGGGGGCTGCGCTACGGCATGGGCAAGGGTGTGGTTCACGCCAAGACCGGGACTCTGGACCGAGTGGCTACTTTGGCAGGATATCTGGGCCGGCCGGACGGCGTACTGGTGATCTCGCTGATGTACAACGGCCGCCGGACCCATGCCGCCCGCGCCGCCGAATGGGAGCTCTTCCGTTTGCTGGGCGCCGAAGGAGTTAACCTGAGCGGCGCGCTGGAGACGCAGATGGGGGGGCCAACGAACCGCGACGATGAGACCGAAGGCGCGGCCCAGGTGTTGCGGTGATTTTATGAAGACGCGCGCCCCTGGTGCTGTGCACCGGGAGCGCGCATAATCTCTCTCCCCCGAACCGCAGCACCGGTTACTCCGGAGCAGGTATGGATTCAACGGCCCGGCAGGCCAGACTCAAACCCGAGTTCGCCGAACTCTACCCTCCGCTCACCGCGGGGGTCTGGGAGCCTGCCGCCGAAATGGGTGCTCGCGTGCTGCTATGGCAGTTACAACAGCGCGGCACCGAAGCATTGGGAACCCGCCTGCTGGATGAACGCCATTTCGACTTTCGGGGCGGCTGGCAGCGGGGGCAGGAAACCGACCTGCGGACCCGGGTGTGCGACCCGGCGTTCAACGGCCCGTTTTAGTACTGCTCGATCAGCGCCTTGGCCAGCCGCTCCAAACCCCTCCTGAACAGCGATCGTTTTTTCCACTGCTCCAGCAGGATCTCACGCGAGCGGCCATAATCCTCGGTTAGTCCTCTTTCCATGGACTCGGCAAACTTTCTGTCCGAGATTCCCAGCACGTTTTCTTCATTGAGCTCCATGCTGCGCTCGTCCATGTTGGCGGATCCCACGATCGACCAAACACCGTCGATGACTACGGTCTTCGCGTGCATCATCGCCGGTTGGTACTCGAAGATGCGCACGCCACCCTCGAGAAGCTCCTGGTAGTAGCTTCGGCCCGCGGCTTGAACCGGCAGCGCATCGGTGTGATTACCGGGTACCAGTACCCGCACGTCCACTCCGTTGCGCGCCCGGTCGATCACCGCTTTCCTGAGTCGTTTGTCCGGGATGAAGTACGAATTGCTGATCCACAGACGCTGGTGCGCGTTGATGAAGCTGAGCCAGAAAAACAGACGAATCGGCTGCATGGCGTCTGAGGGGGAGCTCACCACCGAAAGCCCGCAAGGACCGTCCCCGGCTGGAGTGGGGGGGAAGAAACGGGGACCGACCAGCACCTCACTGGTACAGTAGACCCAATTCTCCGCGAAGGCCGACTGGATCCCGGCCACCATGGGTCCGGTCACCCGGGTCATACTGTCCCGCCACTCGTGCTTGTTGGTCACATTGCCTTTCCACTTCTTGGATATCGCGGCCCCTCCGGTGAAGCCGATCTGCCCATCGATGACGGTGGCGCGGCGGTGCTCGCGACGGTAGAGCCGCGCCAGGTTCCGGAGGGCGAAGGGCCGAAAGCGGACCACCTTTACTCCGGCCCGCTCGAGGTCATCCCGGAAACGCTTCTTGAGCTTGAGTCCCCCGAACCCATCGATCAGGAAGCGCACCTCGACCCCGTTTTGGGCTCGGTCCTTGAATGCGTCGATGAACTGCAGCCCGATCTCGTCCGGCTCGAAGATGTAGGTCTCGAAGTTGACCGTGTCCTTGGCTTCTTTGATCGCTTTGAGCATGGCCGGATAGAACCCGTCCCCATTCTGGAGGAGCTCCACGTCGCCCCCGCGAAACAGCGGGCAATTGAGAAAGCCGGCGGTCCACTCGACAAAGCGATCGGAGCCGGGATCGGCCTCGAAGCCCATGGTATACTCGTCGCTGGGCCAGTCGGGGAAAAACAGCGCTCCAAGGACGCTGACGAAGGCAATGAGGCCGATGATCATGAGGGCCCAGGCCCACCAGGGCAGATCGGAACCGAAACCGAGCAACTCACTCATGGGCGCGAACACCGTTGGGGTGGAAGTCAATCCGGCCAAGCAGCGGATGATGATCGGAGCCGAACACCCGAGGTCCGCGATCCTGCGGGTGCTCGTCCAGCCGGTAGACTCGGGCCTGCCGAATGAGGCCGGGACCGTCCCGCACCAGAAGGTAGTCCAGCACCAGGCGGGGCAGGGCATGGAAGGTATGACGCCAGGACGGCGTCGAAGGCGGGACTCCGAAAGTGTAACCAGCGTCGGTGAGCGCGCGCCACGCCTTCTCGTAGCGGCCGCGGCCCAGGTTGAGGTCGGCGCCGAGCACCACCGTGCCGTCAGGTATAGAACTGATCAGATGGCGGGCCTGACGCTCTCGTCCGGCCGCACCGAGCCAGCGATGGCCCGGCGGTCCGCGGGGGTCGAGGTGAGCGCTGACCACTCGAAGTTTCCGACTCCCGAGCGAGAGCTCCGAGGAGACCGCAACCCTCCGTTGCAGAACCAGCGGCAGCTCGATTGCATGGCTGTCGAGCAGAGGAAGCGTCGAGAGAATGGCATTGCCCCGATCGCTCGGGAACGCGCCGTTCCTCATGGAGGGCGCGTAGCGAAGATTCAGCCCTTGAGCCCGAGCGGTTTCCACCACGTCCTCCTGGGGGCCCAGCTGCGCGGTCAGAACTCGTCCGGCCGGGCCAGAGGCAGCTGCCGGCAGGGTGGGATCGCTCCGGTATGCCTCCTGGAGCAGAACCAGGAGCGGGAGATCCCGCTCCGCGCCAAGATCCGCGAAATCTCCCTGGCGAATGCGTGAGATCACTGCCTGCAGCTTGCCTCGGCCGATCCAGACATTCCAGCTGAGCACCACAAGGCTCTGCGGCTCACCCATGGGTGGGCCCGCCAGATCCAGGGCTACCGGCGCGCCGACGTTTTGTCGCCAGCCTTCCAGTCTCAGCCGCTGGTCGTGGGCGTGACGGATCAGTGTGAATTGGGAGGGAACAGCCAATGTCTACCGCGCGACCTTCAGCCGGTTAGTGACCTCCCGAACGCCGCTGACGGAGTTCACGAGGTCTTCTGCCAGCCATCTGGCATCCCGGCTGGCGACTGTTCCCGTGAGGGTGATTTCGCCGCTCTCCACGTGCAGCTCGACCTCGCTCGCGTCCAGGTCCGGATTGCTGGTGAGCAACTCCCAGATCTCTTCGTAGATCTTGTCATCGGAGCGACGCTGGAACTGCGGTCCCCGTCCAGCTTGCGAGCCACCTGGCTGCCGTCGCTCCGAGCCACTGCGGCCTTCCACCCAAGTCATCCGCTCCTCCTCCAATGGTCGAGACTATTATGCGAGCCCAACGGTAAGGAAGGTAGAGGCCAAGGCCTGGTGCCACGTGTATTTTCTACCACTTCAAAAGCCGTGGGACAGCCACTCTCCTGGAGCCGACCTGATGAAGGCCACAGATATTCGTCGCGGACACGTGATCTACTTCGAAGGCCAGCCCTGTCGGGTCATGGAGTTCACCCATCGAACCCCGGGAAATCTCCGAGCCTTTGTCCAGGCTCGAATGCGCAATCTCAATTCCGGTTCCACCTTCGAGCATCGCTTCAGCGCCACCGAATTCGTGGAGGAGGCCCGGCTCGACACCCGGCAGCTGCAGGTGCTCTACCGCGACGCCAACGGAGTCCACGTCATGGACGCCGACAGCTATGACCAGTTCACTCTGGATGAGGAAACCGTCGGAGACCAGGGCCAGTGGCTGGAGCCGGGGATGACCTTTCAGGCCGAGTGGCTGGGTGGCCGGCCGATCGCCATCGAGCTGCCGGCTGTGGCTGAACTGGAGGTGGTAGAAACCGCACCGGTAATGAAGACGGCCACCAAGACCGCGAGCACCAAGCCGGCGCGCCTGAGCAATGGGGTGGTTATCCAGGTCCCGGAGTTCATCAGCGAAGGCGAACGGGTCAGGGTCAACCCCAGAGACGGCGTTTACCTCGAACGTGCGAAGTAGCGACCGGGCGAGATTTCCCTTTCTCCGTCTTGCCCTGAGTGGCGAAGCGGGTCTGTTGCTCCTCGCCTGGGGGCTGAGTCGCTGGCTCCAACTGACCCCGTTTTCCTACTTGCAACCGGATGGAGCGGCGCTCCTGTGGGGCCTTGCAGCCGCCATCCCGCTGATGGCCGGGCTGGCCTGGATGCTGAGCTCCACCTGGAGACCGGTTCGCGGCCTGGTCGCGTTGGTGGTGGAGCGCCTGGGCGCTCTGCTCGCGGGCCAATCCGTTGCAGGACTGGCTGCCCTGGCGATCGTAGCCGGTGTGTCGGAAGAGGTTCTGTTTCGAGGAGTAATTCAACCCGGCTTGACTCGCTGGATGCCGGCAGGGCTCGCGCTGCTGGCAACCAGCCTGCTGTTCGGTCTCGTCCATTTTGCCAGCCGAAGCTACGCCGTCATGGCCTCCATCATGGGCTTGTATCTGGGCATACTGTTTCAGCTGACCGGAAACTTGTTGGCCCCTGTCGTCGCCCATGCCACCTACGACTTCGTGGCCCTGCTCTGGGTCTCCCGGATCGGCGCCGCCTCGGTGGATCCCGATCGATAGCCAGAGCCGCCATGGGGTCTGGCTAGATTCCCGACCATGGATGCGATCTCCGCCATTATGTCCCGGACCTCGGTCCGTCGCTTTCTGGACCAGCCGGTTCCCCGCCAGATAGTGCAGCAGCTGCTCGATTGTGCGGTCAGAGCCCCCAATCACAAGTTGACGGAGCCGTGGCGGTTTGCGGTTCTGACTGGGGCCTCTCGAGACCGCTTCGCCGAGATTCGAGCCCGTCACCGGTTGAAGCGGTTCAGCGATGCTGCCTCGCTCGAGGCCCAGGCTGCGGCCGAGAAGGTCAGACAGGATGCGCGGGGTACCCCGGCGTATATCGTTGTGATGGTCGCGGTGAGCTCGGACGAGATAACCCGGGAAGATGATTACGCCGCGGCCATGATGGCCATCGGCAACCTGATGACGGCAGCCCGATCATTCGGGCTGGGAACTTATCTGAGAACCGGCGGGGTCATGCGCGATCCAGCCTTGCTCGAGCTGGCAGCTGTGCCCGAAGGCCACCGGGTGGTGGGTATTGTTTCCCTGGGTTACCCGGCTGAAGCTGAACCACCCCGGCGCCGACGGTCGGGTGCGGAGCTGACTCAGTGGTTTGACTGATCCAGCAGGCGTTCGATGGCCACCGCATCACGGATGGCAAAACCTTCCCAGTCGTTGTTGAAGTAGAGGTAGACCTCCTTCCCGGCATCGGCGAGGGATCGGATCTGCTGGGTCCAGGTCCTGAGCTCCCGGCGAGTAAATCCGCCGGCCGGTTCCTGTCCGCGGTGCATCCGGATATAGGTAAAGCCAGCGGTGGTGATGCGGTCGGGATGAAGCCCGCCGCCTACCGGAATGCAGAGGGCAACGCCACGTTCGGCGAGCAGACTATAGGTCTCGCTGGTATGCCAGCTCGGATGCCGGAACTCCAAGACCCATTGGCGGCCGGCGTGCAGTAGCTGAAGGAATGCACCGAGCCGCAGAAGATCGATCTGCTGGTTGGGAGGCAGCTGAAACAAAACCGGTCCCAGCTTGGGTCCGAGCAGCTCCGCCCGGTCCATGAAGAGCGCAACCTCGTCGGCTACGTCCTGTAACCGCTTGATATGCGTGATGTAACGGCTCGCCTTGACGGCAAAGCGGAAGCCGTCAGGGGTGACCTCCCGCCAGCGGACAAACATCTCCGGCGTGGGCAGCCTATAGAACGGGTTGTTCAGCTCCACGGTAGGGAAGCGGGCGGCGTAGTAGGCCAGCTCTTCCCGCTGTTTGAGCTTGGGGGGATAGAAAACTCCTCCCCGCCAGTGGCGGTAAACGTATCCCGAGGTGCCGATCCACACCTTGCCCCGACCGGACATGTGCCAATATACCGTTGCAGCCGCACCGGTTCGGGAGTAAAATTGCGAGCCCTCTCCCCTGAGGGGCCAAAACTGCCGGGGTGAGACACGTCACTGCCCCGAAACCCGAGGGGTGACAGCCTTTGAGGGCTGGATGCCACAGGCCGGCCTGGCCACGCCCGACGTAGGCCTAGGCCAGGACGACTTTTCCATCTACTCGGAGGGACAGATGAAAACCGTACTCACAGCATTGGCGCTGGTCGTCGGTTTGGCCGCGTGCAATAAGCGCGGCGGCGAGGATACCGCCCGCGTTGGCGAAGGTGCCGACACGATGGTCACTCCTCGGACGACGCAGGACACCACGATTGTGTCCAGCGATACTACGGTCAAAGTAGAGTCGGACACCACCGTGAAGGAAGGCGATGTCAAGCGGGATGGGAACATGAGGCGGGACACCACCAGGCACTAGTCACGTCTCTGGGCGCGATGGTCTTTGGCGATCCGCCCGCCGGCGCCGGGTAACCGGCGCCGGGCAGGTCCCCCGCAAGCGTCGAAAGGCTTATCATTCCGCTCGTGTCCTCGCACCCCCGCTCATTGCGCTCCGAGCAGATCCTGCTGTTTGGGCGCAATTTTCTTAAACATCCCAAAATGCTCGGGAGTCTGATACCGAGCTCCCGCTTTCTGGTCAACCACGTGCTTTCCCAGGTAGACTGGAATCGCGCTCGGGTCTTTCTCGAGTACGGACCGGGTGTGGGCACCTTCACCACGGAGATCCTGCGCCGAATGCGGCCCGACGCCGTGCTGGTGGTGCTGGAGACCAACACGGACTTCGTGCAATTTCTCCGGGCCAAGCTGCAGGACGACCGTTTGCACGTGGTCCATGGTTCGGCGGCGGATGCGCGCGCCGTGCTGGCGCGCCTCCACTTGGAACGTGCGGACTACGTGATCTCGGGTATTCCCTATACCACTATGCCGCCCGACCTGCGGGAATCGATTCTGCGCACCACCCATGCGGTGCTCGATCCCAACGGTGCCTTTCTGGTGTATCAGTTTACCCGGGCCGTGCTGCCGCACCTGCAGCAGGTCTTCGGCTCTGTGTCTCAGGAGTTTGAGCCCCTCAACGTGATGCCGGCAAGGTTGTTTTACTGCCGGCATCACATTGATAGAAGCTCAGGCGAGGCGAACGGCCGGCGGGCTAAACGTTCCGGGCCACCGAGGTCTCTGCAGCCTTTGGCGCCTGATCAGACTGCGAATGCCAGATCTGCTCGATCGTCCGGCTGATCTCGGGCAACACATCCTCCTGAACCGGCAGACCCTCTTCCCGGAGGAACCGCACCACGGCTCCGGGGATCACGTTGTGAAGCAGGGTCACAGTCTGGGCGTAGTCGGAGAAGTGCTGCCGAGCCAATTCCGCTACCTCCCGCTCGCTCAATGAGAGCGCAGTGGTGTGGAGCATGACGTAGCCCACGGTGGCCAGGCTGAAGGCCGTGTAATCGTCGCGCAGGTTCTTGGCCAGCCCCTCTTTCCTTACCAGATCAACCGCGGCAGCCCCAAGACCCAGCAGGATCGAGCCCGCCCGCTTGATCGCGTCGGCCGGGCCCCGGGCACCCCGTCGAGCACTCAGGTCCTTCAGATCGGAGATGTGTTGTTCAGTCTTCCGGAGCACCTGCCGAAGTTCGCGGGTGACCTCCGGGTAATCGGCCAAATCCTCCAGTTGTCCGCTGACCGCTTTCTGGATGTGTTCCTCCAGAGAAAGCATATCGGTAATGTAGCTGTTGATCGCTTCGTCCCTGTCGCGTGTCACCTTAACCTCCCAGAGCGAGAATGCAGGCGAATGTATGAGGGCCGTATAATGGGACTGGGGGCACAGGATCATCTGTGCCTGCCATCACGGTAGGGAGAAGCAATGACGAGATATCTGGGGGCTCATACGGTAGCCAATGGAGGCATCAGCATGGCCGCGCTTCGGGCGGGAGGAGCCGGCATGAAGGCGCTTCAGATCTTCACCGCGCCGCCTCAGTACTACGGTGACAAGGCGACCATGAAGCCGGATCGGGTCCAGCGGTTCCGAGCGGCGCTCGCCACCGTGGGAATTGCCCCGGAGCATGTTGTCGTCCACGCGGCGTACGTTCTCAACACTGCTACGGAAGACCCAACCAAGTCGGCTCGGGCCCGGGCCGGTCTTACCAAGGAGCTGGAGCGCTCCACGGCTCTGGGGGTGGGTGGGATCTGCTTTCATCCCGGAGCCGCCATAGGAGGAGACCGGCAGGCAGCCGCGTGCCGCGTTGCCGAAGCCATTACCGAGGCACTGGAACAGGTACAGGGGAAAACCCGGGTTCTGGTCGAGAACACCGCCGGAGCGGGTACCACGATCGGGCGAACGGCCGAGGAGATGGGCGCCATTCTCGCCGCTGTTCCTCAGCGGCTCAAACACCGTACCGGGTACGGGTTGGACACCTGTCACCTGTTTTCGTCAGGCCACGATATCACCCGGTCGGAGGGGGAGTTCCGCAGAATTCTCGATCTGTTCGAGGAGGCAGCCGGATGTCCTCCCTCGTTCTTTCATCTCAATGACAGCGAAGGGGCGCTGGGCTCGAATAAGGATCGTCATGTGCTGATCGGGCAAGGCAAGATCGGGAGCGAAGCGTTCCGGTGGCTGCTTCAGGACCACCGGAGCTCAGACATCCCCCTGATCCTGGAGACTCCGCAACAGCATTATGACATTCCGGACGACGACCCCTCGGCAGATCCGTACGACCGGGCCATGATGAGCCTGCTCACGTCGCTAATGTAAGCACCACGCTGGCAGGTCGCCCGGCCCGAGGATCCGGCCTTCCGGCAAACAGACCCTGCCTCCCGCTCCGCAAGCCCTTACCTCACAAGCCTCCCAGCCCTTCGCCGTTGCCGCGACAGAACTGTGCGCCACTTCTTGCGTAAACCCGGCCCCGGCACACGCTCAATGGGAAAGGGACCGGATCATTTCTTACCCGTCGAATGGCTCAGGTTGGACCCAGGTC
>DATFQK010000295.1:0-2212 GCA_035264345.1 Gemmatimonadales bacterium
ATCGTCGACCAGGGCCGATGGTGGGTGGCCCGGCCCAGAGAACGGGTCGAGGATCTGTTCGCCGGTGAGCGGCTGTCGCCATGAACGCGATCCTGATCATCGACTTCGGCTCGCAATACACTCAGCTGATTGCGCGACGGGTGCGCGAGGCGCACGTGTATTGTGAGATCCATCCCCCCTCTCGCACGGTGGAGTGGATCCGAAACTGGGACCCCAAAGGGATCATCCTCTCCGGCGGCCCGAACTCGGTCTACGGAGACAGCGTCCCCACCGCCGATCCCGCTCTGCTCGAGCTGGGAACTCCGGTCCTCGGCCTCTGCTACGGGATGCAGCTCCTGGCCCACCTCTCCGGTGGGAAGGTGGCGCGCGCCGATCGGCGCGAGTACGGCCGGGCCAACCTGCGAATCGAAGGGGGTCGGCTGTTCCACGGGTTCGGCCTGGGAGAAGAGACCCCGGTCTGGATGAGCCACGGCGATCACGTTGATGCTCCCCCTCCCGGCTATGCGGTCACGGCATCGAGCGTGAATTCCCCGGTTGCCGCGTTCGAGCACAACCGCCGGCCTCTCTTTGGCGTGCAGTTCCACCCGGAGGTGGCCCATACGCCCCGGGGCGGAGAGATCCTCAACAACTTCCTGTTCGAGATCTGTGGCTGTACCCCAGACTGGACTCCAGGCCATTTCGTCGAGACCGAGGTTGCCCGGATCCAGGAGACCGTCGGCCCCACCGCGAGAGTCATCTGCGGGCTCTCCGGTGGGGTCGATTCATCGGTGGCTGCCGTCCTGGTGCATCGCGCTGTGGGAAACCGGCTGACCTGTATTTTCGTGGATCACGGATTGCTTCGGCTCCACGAGCGGGATCAGGTGGAGCAGACCTTTCGCCGCCATCTGGGCATCGATCTCAGAGTGGTCGATGCCAGAAGCCGCTTCCTGGAAAAGCTCGCCGGAGTCATCGATCCGGAGGAGAAGCGGCGCCGGATTGGCCACACCTTCATCGATGTGTTCGAGGCCGAGTCCCGTGCGGTAAGCCAGGACGTCGGGTTTTTGGTGCAGGGCACGCTCTATCCCGACGTGATCGAATCGCTTTCTCCGCTTGGCGGCCCTTCGGTCACCATCAAGACCCACCACAACGTCGGCGGCCTTCCCGAGCGGCTCCCCTTCAAGCTGCTGGAGCCGTTGCGCGAACTGTTCAAGGATGAGGTCCGGCAGGTTGGGCGCGAACTGGGTCTGCCGGAAGAAATGGTGGGCCGACACCCCTTCCCCGGGCCCGGGTTGGCGATCCGAATTCTGGGCGATGTCTCGCCGGAAAATCTGGAGATCCTCCGGCGGGCAGACCACATCTACACCGAAGAAATCAGGGCCGCCGGCTTGTACGACGACATCTGGCAGGCGTTTGCGGTGCTGCTACCGATTCGCTCGGTAGGAGTGCAGGGCGACGAGCGCACCTACGATCAGGTCATTGCCCTCAGGGCTGTCACCAGCCGCGATGGGATGACCGCCGACTGGTACTCGTTTCCGCCGGAAGTACTCGCCCGAGTGTCCAGCCGGATCGCCAATGAGGTGGACGGGGTAAACCGGGTGGTCTACGACGTAAGCTCCAAACCGCCGGCCACGATCGAATGGGAGTAGAACAGCGGCCTTAGTCGCCGATGATATGGATGAGCCGGCGCCGCACCTGCTGCTGCCCTTCGGGGCCAGTCACTCTCACCTCCACGATGTAGCTTCCCCGGGTGAGCCGATCGATCCGGACCACCCGGCGTGATCGGATTACCGGGCCTGCTGCGAGCTCCTCGAAGGACAGCGCCACGAGCGGGCGCTGGTCTTCCGCCTTGAGGCCGGGGCGCAGCACCGCAATCTGGTGCCGATATCCCGTTCCAGTCCGCGCACCTCGCACCTCATAGTAAATCTCGACCTGAGACTTCTCCCTGAACAGCGCCGATGGCGCCAGCAGCACGGTGTCTCCGGTTTCTGTTTTCCAGGGAACGGCCCGCCCGGGCGAGCCCAGCGCGATGTCGCTCAGGGCGGGTGCCAGCTCTCCGGTGTGTGCCACCAGGACGGTATCGCGCGGAAGCAGTACGCCTCCGCTGTCACCCTCCTGAATGGCCGCGCGGTAGCTCCACCTGCCCGCTGGGAGCGGCAGCTCGACCCTTCCTACGAGGAACTCCTTCTCATCCAGGGGACGGTCGTGCCGGATTACGAGTGACGTATCCAGAGTG
>DATFQK010000296.1:0-3564 GCA_035264345.1 Gemmatimonadales bacterium
AGCCGAAAGCGGCAGCCAGCTCCGCGTCGCCCGAAGCTGGACCGACGTGCGGAAGTCGCGGAGCGCTAGAGCGCCGGTCGAGGCCGTGCTCACGCCGGGCGATACGGTGCTGGCGGACTCGCTCGAACAGGGGTGGTACCGGGTGATGCTGGAGGGCGAGGTACTCGGCTACGCCCATCGCTCGACGCTTGCGGCGTTGGGGGCGGGGGCGGCGGCGGGCACGGGACAGTCACTCGTAAAGGAGAGTCGTCCGGGTACCCTCATCCGATACTAGCAGGAAACCTCATCCCGAGCCCTTCGCACTACTTGCGATCGCGCCGCTCCGAAGCAGGCTCGTACTCCAAACCACCACTGCCAGCAGAGCCGAATTTGGGGGCCACGAACGACTTCGTGTCCATCAACCGGGCGTCTTGCCCGTCCAGATTCTCGGCATAGCGGTCCGGCTCTAGCTCAAACTCCCGGCGGCATTCGCGAGAACAGAAGAACACCTCCTGAGACTCGTATGAAGTGTGTGCCGGAGCTGTTTCCGGGTCGACCATCATTCCGCAGACCGGGTCCTTGACCTGATTCATTCTGAACTCCTGTTAGACCCGTTCGAAATGTCAGGGGCCGGTGTGTGGTGATCGGTGATCTGAGTCACGCAGGGCCGCTTCTGCATGACCCACCTCGATCCGACCGGCGGGAGTCCCAGCGGCCTGGGCGCCGACTGATGATGACGAAGGCAGTCGGGATGGGTCTACCGTCCAGAGTCCAGAGTCAAGGCAAAAGTCATCTACCTCGAGATCGCGAACCTAGACCCTGGTCTCCAGACAATAGCACTTACCCCACCTACACGAACATCGGAGATACCTGCCCTGTCTCCTCCCGCCTCGCGACGGGCTCCACCCTCGAAGCACCATCGATGATGACCCGGAGGTCTCCGTTGGACTGGACCAGGACATCCTTGAGGTTGTAAATCCCTTCTGCCGGAATCTCCAGACCCTCGAGGATCACGTTGCTGGGTAGCGGCCCTCCGTCACCCGGCGTGGTGGTCTCTCGGATGGTGATGGGTCCCATGGTGCAGAAAAAGACCACGCCATGGCGGCTGGGCTTCCCGATAAACCAGTTCCGGCCCATCGCCTCGACTCTGATCCCTGGCAAGTCCGCCCTGATCTCCTGTCCATGCCGGACCTCGGCCTGGACCATCCGCTCCCGCAGCCGCTCTGATTGGGAATAGCTGGTGACACGTGCTTCCATTGTTCACTCCTTGTGGTACGTCCAAAAACGATGGCTGTGGGGTAAAGCCCATAGCCCTCCTCGCCTAGCCAGCAGCTCGGCGATCTTGGGGGTCCCTCTGACGTCTTGGCGGTGGCGCGGGGGAAAGCGAGGATGCCGCGGGTGCTTTCAGTGGCTAGCGATCCATCCTACGTTAGGAAATACGGGTGACGGCGTCAATGCTGAGTCATTGACTGCCCTTTCGATGGACCTGCCGTCTCACTCGCGCATGATTCCCCCGGACAGAAAAGGCCACCATCATGGGTGGCCCCTTTTGCCTGTTTGCGTCAGGTGCACCGGGTCGGAGTGCCCGGATCCCAAGGCTCAGGCGCCGGCCGGCAGCCAGGGGTGGCGGCACTTGGTACAGCGCGCCTGCGCAGCCGATCCCGCACCAACGCTGGTCGGGCGTCCCGAATGACCGCAGCTGGGGCAGGGTCCGGGATCGCGAGGATGCCAGGGGTTGCTGCAGGCCCAGCGAATCTGACCCGCCGCGGTTTCCCGGACCGGGATCATCGGGTAGCGATCGTCGACGCAGTAGGGCACGGCTCAGGCCGCCAGGCCGAGATGCTCCAGTACGCCCTGCACCGATGCGAGGTACTCTCCCTCCCCCAGCCGTTCGGGATCGAGCATGGCCTGCACCGGATATCCGATGATCAGGCTGACCGCCACCGCTGCCAGGCCGGCCGAGCTGCTCCGGCCGCTCGTCTTCCCATTGGACATCTCCGAGAGCACGTCCTGGAATGCAGTTCGGTACTCACTCAGGCCGGCCCCGATCTTCTGCCGGATGACGGCGTTGTGGCCGCCCCGGGTCCAGAACTCCAGCAGCAGTCGAAGACGGCGAGGCTCCTCCGACATCCGCTGGAGCTCCTGACTCACCAGGGCCTGCAGCCGTTCCCGCGGCTTCCGGATGGTACGAATCTCATTGGGGAGGGTGAGCGAGAGGGTACCCGCAAGCACTCGGTCGAGCAGGGCCAGGCCCAGCTGGTCCTTCCGCTTGAAGTGGAACAGGACCAGGCTGTGACTGAGACGGGCGCGGGCGGCAACGGCCCGCACGGTGAGACCATCGATCCCGCGGCGCAGCGCAACCTCGTACGCCGCCTCGAGGATCTGCTCCTGGCGGGTGGCCTGATTCTCCCTTTGACCTGGCATATGGACCTTAAGCTGGGGTGTCTATTGACCTTGCGGTAAATAAAGGGTAGTATTTATTGACCGCTTGGTCAATAGGGCCGGGCCTGCTCGTTCCCGCTCCACCAACTCTATAGTCTGAAGTTCGGGCCGCTTCTTGATGGGGAGCGGCGCCAACCGAGTCGAACCCAAACTGAGGGCTGTCGCAATGACCGCATCCCCTGAGACTTTGACCGAGCGTATGCTCGCCCGGGTGAAAGCCGCCCGCCGTGCCGCCGACCAGCGCGCGAGTGCAACCAGGCCCAAGGTAAAGCGGGGGCAGCCCCGTCCGGCCGATCCGGACTCGCCCGATATGGAGGAAACCCGGGACACTGACTCGCTCAAACGGGTGTTCCACGAATTGGGAGTCTCTTACCGCCGTTATCGGAAGCAGACCGGAGGCCCGGTTGTGCCTGGCCTGCGCGACGCTGCCTACAACTTCCGGGCGGAGCCCACTCTGGCTTCGCTGGTCACTGTGGCCGGCTTCCTGGATGAGCTCGAACTCTTGGATTGAGGATCCAGAATGCAGAAGCGTTTGGTTGCTGTCCCCGAGCAGAGCAGCGTTACCGAAGAGAGCTGGCTGGATCTCGAGGCGATGGCGCAGGTAGAGCTGACGTCGGAAGACCCGGCGAACCCGATCGAGGGAGCCTTGCTCCCGAATGGTCAGTCCGGTTGGCGGGCGGCGGAGCCGGGTAGCCAGAGCATCCGCCTCCTGTTTCACCAGCCGCAGCGGCTGCGGAGGATCCTGCTCCGGTTCGATGAACCGGCGGCCGAGCGGACCCAGGAGTTTGCCTTGCGCTGGTCGCCTGACGGGGGCCGCTCGTCTCAGGACCTGGTGCGGCAACAGTACACCTTCAGTCCCGGCGGCTCGACCAGCGAGGTAGAGGATCTCAACGTCGATCTCCGCTCAGTCACCTCATTGGAGCTGACCATCATCCCCGATCAGGGGCAGGGTCGGGCCCGCGCCAGTCTCTCGGAGTGGCGACTCGCCTGACACCCAGCCGGAGTAGTAGAGAAGCTGGCCCCGGAGACACGCCGCTGAGAGAGGAGAAATGATGCGCCCGAGGAGCTTCGTTCGTCTGTCGATGTTGGCTTCAGGGCTAGTCGCCTGCTCATCGAGCGGCCCTGGAAGTGATCCTTCCTCCC
>DATFQK010000297.1:0-4279 GCA_035264345.1 Gemmatimonadales bacterium
AGCGCGTCGAACACCTCGAGAATCTCACTGCATACGGGACTGATGTCCTCTGCCGGAATGATGAAGATGAAGTCGTCCACCCCGATGTGCCCCACGAAGCCTCGAGGCCCCAGGAGGCCCTTTACCACGTCGTGGAGGACCCGGGAGAGGATGTAGATGACGCGATCGCCCTCATAGTAACTGTAGCGATCATTGAATTCCTTGAAGTGATCCAGGTCGGCGTAGCAGACGGCGAATTCCTGGTTGGACTCCAACCGCCGGCGGATCTCCCGCTCGATCTCGGTCGTGCCCGGCAGCCGGGTCGACGGGTGGACCGAAACGTCCCGCTCAGTGCGCACCAGCATCGCGTCCAGCCGCGACCGCTGCTCCGCCGGAGCAAAGACCCCGGTGATCACCTCGTCCACGCCCGAGGCGAACCAGGCTTGGACCCGTTCGGGATGATGCGCGGCGGCCAGGGCGGTCACTGGAACGATGGCGGTGAAGGCGTCGCTCTTGAGCCGGCGCACCAGACCGAGGCCGGTATTTCCCGAGTGGTCTCCATCCACGAAAAGGAGGCACGGATGGCCCCGCAGAACGATCGACTCCACCTCATCCGGCTCGCTGAAGACCAGGAGGGGGAAGGAGTGCACCCCGGCCCACTGGCGTACCAGGGCCGGAACCGGACAACCGTCCGGCGAAAAGAAGAGTATCGTCGGGCGAGTCCGCACCTACACCCTCTCGTAAGAAGTTATGCCTGGCTAACTTAGCGAGACGAGCAGCGAAGTCAAACCAGGAAAAATGCCGCCACGGCCAGCATCCCATACAGGGCGAGCAGCTGCACCCCCTCGAACCAGTTGGACTCTCCGTCCAGGGTTATGATCGCAGTTACTCCCGTGGCCATCCCCAGGGCCAGGATCTCGAACGGGGTGAACGCCAGGTTCATGTCCTGTCCCAGAAGCACACCGGCAAAGACAAGTATCGGCGCGACCAGTAACGCGACCTGAGTGCTGGATCCCAGAGCGATCTGGAGCGCGAGATCCATCTTGCCTTTTCGGGCAACTACAACAGCCGTCGCGTGTTCCGCCGCATTGCCGATCAGGGGGACTATGATCAGGCCCAGAAAGGTCTCGGTCAGGCCGAGAGTCTTGGTAGCCTTGGTGGCCGCATGCACCAGGAGCTCGGACTCTATGGCGACGCCCACGGTGGCCGCGGCCAGGACCAACGCCGCCTTTTTGATACTCCACATCGGCCCGTCCACCGGCGCCGACTCGGACCAGAAGAGACAGCGATGGGTCTTCAGGGTGAACACCAGGGACAAGCCGTAGGTGACGAGCAGGATCAGGGCGACGGATTCGGACATTCTGAGCTCGGAGAGCCGAGCGGCGCTTCCGGGGTGGAGAGCGTGGAACAGAGCCGGCAGCACCAGCGCAATGACCGCCAGCGAAAGCATCCCCGCGCTCATTCCCGCATTCGCCCGGTTAAACCTGAGCTCGTCGCGGCGGAGCCCGCCTACCACCAATGAAAGACCCAGAATCAATAGCAGATTACCCAGAATGCTGCCGGTAATAGACGCCTTCACCAGTCCCACCAGGCCGGCCTGGAGCGCCACGATAGAGATGATGAGCTCCGCCGCGTTCCCGAATGTGGCGTTGAGCAGTCCTCCAATAGTGGGCCCGCTGCGGTGTGCCAGATGCTCCGTGGCTTCCCCCATGTATCCCGCCAGGGGCAACACCCCTAAGCACGCCGTGGCAAATACCGCCAGGGCCGGCGCGTGAAAGCCCCGCTCCAGCACGATGCTTAAGGGGACAGCAAGCAGCAGCAGCGCTCGCCAGGGAACGGACCGCCGCCCCTTGCCCGACACGGCCTGAGTCTCTCGAGGTTTGCTCTGTGCGGGGGGAAGCCGCATGGCAGCTTGCGCGCGGTCGGCGGAAACCCCGTTATCGGCCAAAATCTTGACCAGAGCGCCACGGGGTTCGTGCAGCGCTGCCAGCAACAAGTGCTCGGCTGACAACACGCTGCCGGTCTCACGCGCCTCCTTTGATGCGACCTCGATCAGCCGTTTGGCGTGAGACGTATAGGCCAACTGGTCGCTCGGGCTGCCGTGGGAGCGGCGCCGCCCGCTCGCCTCCAAACGCTGCTCCACCAGGCCCGGATCTACCCCGAGCCGGCCGAACAGGGCCGATATGGTGCCGTCGCCCCGGAGCAGTCCCAGCACGATGTGCTCGGCGCCGATCGCATCATGCCCTAGGCGGATCGCCTCGGCCCGAGCGTTTTCCAGAGCACGCTGGGCATAGGCGCTCAGCGTGCGAGGATTCATCCGGGGAGACAGCGGGGGACTCAGAGCGGTTTGGCTTCGTCGATCAGCATGATGGGAATGCCATCCTCCACCGGATAGATGAGGCGGCAGCTGTGGCAGACCAGCGACTCGGGTGAGGTGCGATACTCGAGCTCCCCCTTGCACTGGGGGCAGACGAGTATCTGCAACAGCTCAGGGGCCAGAGTCATGGGAACTCCTTGATGATGAAGTAGCGGCAGAGCGGGCTGGGCTGGACTCGGGAAACCCAAATCGGCTGAGCGCCGCGGAGCTCTTACGCCAGTTCGGGAGCGCCTTGACCCAGCAGTCCAGATAGACCGGCGCCCCCAGCAGCGCTTCCAACCGGGCACGGGCATGGGCTCCAATGGCCTTGATCGTGGCGCCGGACCGGCCGATTACGATCCCCTTCTGCGACTCGCGTTCCACGAACAACGTGACCCGAATGTATATGGGCCGTTCAGCTTCGCGAAACTCCTCCACCTCTGCCGTAAACGAGTAGGGAACCTCATCGCCCAGCAGCTCGAAGGCCGCCTCCCGGAGGTACTCGACCACGAAAAACCGCAGCGGCTGCGTTCCGATGTCTTCCGGATCGAACTCGAACTCGCGCTCCGGCAGATAGCCGCCGATCCGGTGCAGGAGTTGATCGATGCCATTCCCGTCGCTGGCGGATATCACCGGTGCCTGCTGCTCGAGCTCATTCCGACGGGCCGGGGGCACCAAGTCTCCCTTGGTGTACACGGTGAGCATGGGAATTGGGAACGGCGCTGTGAGCCCTGCCAGCTGCTGGAAGGCTGGAGCGGGAGACTGAGGCGCGGGATGGAGATGCAGCACCAGGTCCATTTCCCTGGCAGTTGCCAGAGCGATCTCGCGCATTCGCTCCTGAAGCAGGTAGGAGGGATCGAGCAGGCCTGGCAGATCGTGGAAAATGTATTGGGTCTCACCTTCGGTGCGGATGCCGGTGACCGGAAGGCGGGTGGCCTGAGGCTTCGGGCTGACGATGGCCAGGTGCTCGCCGACGAGCGTGTTGAGCAGGGTGGATTTGCCGACGTTGGGCGCGCCGGCAAGGGCGATATGACCGGTCCTAGTGGGCATCCCTCAAGTTAAGGGGACTCTTGTCCGCTGGTCATTGCCTTCGGGTGGGGCCACCGAGCGAATTCATCGCCGGTGCTTCGCAGGTCGGCGGTAACCCGATCCCAATTGAAATAGCCCTCCACTGCCCTTCTCCCCTCCAGGCCTAATCGCCTCGCGAGCTCCTGGTCCTCCAGCAGGGACCGCACTACCTCCATGATGGCCCCAAGGTCGGCGGAGTCGACCAGCAGCCCGGTTTCTCCTTCTCGCACGGCATCCGGAATCCCTCCCTGGCGGGCTCCGACCACGGGAATTCCACAGGCTGAGGCCTCAACCAGCGAGATGCCAAAGCCTTCCATAAGTAGCCCCTCGGCCCGGGACAGGCCGAGATAGATCTCGGCACAGTTGTAGAGCGCAGGGAGGTCCTGGTCCGGTACATCGGTGAGGAACCGCACCAGGCGTCCAACGCCCAGGTCGCGGGCGAGCATCTCCAGCTGGCCCTGCATAGGTCCCGATCCGACCATGGCGTACCGGAGATCGGGAAAGGCCTCACGGAGGGCGGCTAGCACCCGGAGTCCGGTATCGAATCCCTTATGCCCCACCAGCCGAGCTACGGTGATGAGCCAGCGTCCGGGCTCGAGTCCGTACCGGGCCTGCACCCTGCTGGTATCCAGTTCAGGTCGAAAGTGCGCCGGATCGGTCCCGAGAGGGATGCGGCGGACATCGATCTCGCCCGGTTTGCATCCGAGTCCGTCCAACACCTCGAGGCAGCAGCGCCGGGTCCATTCACTGATGGCCACGAGCACCTCGGCGTGCCGGAAGATCCGCTCGGCTGTGCCGCGCTTGAATCGGGAGGTGCGGATCCGCTGCTGCAGCAGGAGCAGCTCCGATCCGTACAGCATGATTCCATAGGGAATC
>DATFQK010000298.1:0-2074 GCA_035264345.1 Gemmatimonadales bacterium
AGCGGGGGACGGGTTACTGTATCGCTACCACGCCGATGCCAAGGTGCGCCGGGACGCGACTCCTGTCGAGCAGGGGGAGACGTACTCACGGGGCGAGGGCGCGTTTGGCATCTCCAGCTTCTGGGCCGTCGAGTATCTCGCCCTCGGCGGAGGAACCATCGACGAGGCGCGGGAGCTGCTGGAGCGGCTCTGCGACTACGCCAATGACGTGGGGCTCTTCGCCGAGGAAATCGATCCCGGTACCGGCGCGGCGCTGGGCAACTTCCCTCAGGCCTTCACCCACGTAGGGCTGATCAACGCTGCCATTTCGCTGGCTCGGCGGTTGGAAGGCGAGTCGCCGATCCCGCGGCATCTGCCCGAGCGGCGGGAAGATTCGCAGGTGCAGCAGGTGCGGGTATGAACTGGAGCGATTGGCTGCTCTGGAGCGGGGTGGCCACGCTGGCCCTGACGACGGTGCTGGCGGGCAGTGAGGGTCTCGGCCTCACTCGGATCAATCTTCCCTACATCCTGGGCTCGATCTTCACTCCCAACCGCGAGCGGGCCAAGCTGGTCGGATTTCTGGTCCACCTGCTGAACGGCTGGATCTTCTCGCTGGCTTACGTCGCAGCCTTTCATTCATTTGGACGGACCACCTGGTGGATCGGCGCGGCGACCGGAGCGGTTCAGGCCGTCTTCGTGCTGACTGCCGGCGTGAGCCTGCTGCCGAGCATTCATCCCCGCATGGCGAGCGAGCAGAAGGGCCCCACCGTCACCCGCCAGCTCGAGCCCCCCGGGTTTCTCGCGCTGAACTATGGGTATCAGACTCCGATTTCGATCCTGGTGGCGCACCTGATTTACGGCGCGATTCTGGGAGGGTTTTACAAAATGTGATACGGTGGTCGGGGTACGGCCGGAAGAAACACACACCTCATCCCGAGTGAGCGAAGCGAGTGAGGGATCTCCTCCGCAGGTATCAGAAACTGTTGGAGTGGATCCCTCGCTGCGCTCGGGATGAGGTGCGTACTTGCCGCGGTACGCCTACCGCTCCCCGGGAAGGGCCCGCCCGACGATCAAGGTGATGTTGTCGCTCCCACCGTCGGCCAGCGCGTCTTTCAGCAGATCCTCGCAGACCTGGCGGGACGATTTCATGGTGAGCAGCCGCTCGCGGATGCGGTCGTCGGAGACATGCTGGGTGAGCCCGTCGCTGCAGAGGAGCACGACAGTACCCCATTTGGCGTCGCGCCGGGTGACCACCGGCTCGGTGTTGCGTCCACCGATCGCGCTCGAGAGCGTGTGTCCAAGCTTACTGTGCTTGGCATGCGCCGGGTTCATGACGCCGAGATCGATCAGCTCCTGTGCCATCGTCTGGTCGCGGGTGATCTGGGTCAGCTCCCCCTGCTCCAGGGTGTAGCAGCGACTGTCTCCCACCTGGAGCAGATAGACGCAGGGCCACACCCCCAGGTAGAGCGTCAGCGTGGTGGCCATCCCCCGGTATTCCGGGTCCTTTTGTCCCCGGCGCATGAGTTCTCCGTGGCACCCGAGAGCCGCCTCCTTGAGCGCCTCGAAGAACTCCTCGTCGTCCTCTGCCTTGGCGGCATAGTAGCAGCGCATGCTGCGCTGCACGTACTGGGTGGCCGCCTCGATCGCGATCCGGCTGGCCTCTTCGCCTTTGACGCCGCCCCCAACGCCGTCGGCTACCATCATGAGAAAGGCGAGCCGCTCGCTCTCCCGGGTGACGCTGTTGATGGTAGGCAAACTGGTCTGGCGGACCACCATCTGCCGCTTCAGGGAGCAGATAAGGAAGTGGTCCTGGTTGTCCTTCCGAACCTTTCCCGTGTGGGTGACGCCGTAGACGTCGATCTCGTCATCGTATGGCTTGCGCTGGGGTCCGGCAATGGTAGGAGCGGTCATGGCAATCCCGAATCTGCGCTGGCGTCCTCCATCGCGCCAGATAGACCATCGGCCAAGTGGAGCCGCCCAGGCCCGGCATACCCGCACTTGTTCATTTCTCGGCCACGAATCGCACCAGCCTCAGAAAGTCGCGAGGATCGAACGGTCGCCGGCTCCAGTCGATGGGCGGAACAGCCGGCGGATG
>DATFQK010000299.1:0-3877 GCA_035264345.1 Gemmatimonadales bacterium
TTGGCCGAGAGATGAGGCCGTTCTGCTCCGTGCCTTTGCCGGCGTGTTTCGCGAGCGACCCGACGCGAGGCTGATCCTGGTCCCGCACGAGCCCACCCCCGCGCACCTCCTCCAGGTCGAGCGGAGCACACAGTCCCACGGACTTCCGGCGGCGGTGCGGCTCAGTAACGCAACCGGAAGCGATTCGATCGTCTTGGGAGATCGAGTTGGGGTGCTCGCGGCCCTGTATGGGGCGGGCACTATGGCGTATGTGGGGGGAGGCTTCGGGCGAGCCGGTCTCCACTCCGTGCTCGAGCCCGCTGCCTGGGGACTGCCGGTGCTGTTTGGTCCCCGCTGGCAGAACAGTCGTGACGCCGAGCTGCTACTTCAGGCCGGCGCAGCCCGGGCTCTCACGCACGGGCGGGTGGGGCCGGCGGCTCAGGCGCTTCAGCGGCAGTGGCAGAGCTGGATCAGCGATGACGGCGCCCGGGCAACTCAAGGCGCAAAGGCGCGGGAGGTGGTGAATTCAGGGATGGGTGCCTCGGAGCAAACCGCCGACCTGCTCGCCCGGCTTATTTCACGACGACGCCCTCGAAAGTTACGCTCCTAGGCACCAACAGACCTGCAGTCAAAATCGTGACGAGCACGTCGGGAAAGCGGCTGTGAACTGTGATTCGGAGATCGCCGACAGCGCTGCCTCCTGCCAGTTGCGCCGCAAGCGCTTTCCTCAATGACGGTTCTTTGATCTTGGCCACACCCCAAAAGGCAAAGACGGCGTGAGATCTCACCTTGAAGCGTGCTCCTTGTAACGGCTGGTCGGCTGATGCAGCCATCGTAATCGGCACACCGAGCCTGGCAGCGTCGAACGTTTGAGAGCAGGCGGTCAGCGTGCCGACCAGGAACAGGGCGATAACGGTCAGGATCGAGAATGCCGGCTGGGCCCTCCGAACGATCACAGACCGGGAATCCTAAAGGCGTAGTGTGCGCCGACGCCGAGGACGCTGGGGTCGCCTCCATCGAGGAAGAGGCGGTCGTAGGCTGCATGCAGGCCGAAGCCATTCAGCATATTGAACTCGACACCGCCGCCCAGGCCGAAATTGGTTTCCGTTTCAGACACGCCGCCGCCGGATACCTTCACCACGTCTACCCGGGGAGCGATCCAGGGTCGGATGGCCAGCGCCGGGTTCGGAATGGTAAGAGCGAACCCCAGCCCTACGGGGAAGCGCAGCTCCGTTTCATCATCGGGAAGAATGGTGAGGTCGGGCTTGGAGTACCCTATTCCGCCCTGAAGAGTCACCGAGAGCGGAACCAGCGGGCCGCCGATCACCCGGTAATTCAGCGAGGCGCCGAGCGACACGTCGTTGTCACCCTGTCCCTCGGGATCGAAGGTGGAGACCATGGCGGTGGCGCCGAAAGCCCCGAATCCGGCCCGGCCGGTCAGCGCATAGCCGGTGCCTTTGCCGGCCTCCTCATCGGGGAAGCCCACATCGCCATAGAGCGCGATGCCCGAAGCAACGCCGCTGTTGTACACCGGGATGCCGCGAA
Organism: Gemmatimonadales bacterium; assembly: GCA_035264345.1. Taxonomy (GTDB): domain Bacteria; phylum Gemmatimonadota; class Gemmatimonadetes; order Gemmatimonadales; family GWC2-71-9; genus CAVVWJ01. The sequence continues at coordinate 1,525 of DATFQK010000299.1, forward strand.
CCTGGGCCACCGCCACGGGGCTGCCAGCAGTGAGGCACAGCGTCAGGCTCGCAACAGCGAGAGCCGCCTGGGCGCATTGTCTCATCGTCATCTCCAGAGATAGCGAAAACTGCCGGATGGGGCGGCGCGCCAGAAGCTAGTCCGGGCCCTGCCGCAATGCAAACGCCCGCCCGCGACATTGCGGACGGGCGGAGCACTCGTAGCGGAGTTTATTTGATGTACGTGGCTGCTATACCGAGGCCTTCGATGTCACCCACACCACCACTCACCCGCACTCCGAAGTTCTGGCTGAACCGCATGTCCACACCCAGACCCAGGGCGAAATCCACATTGCTGTCGCCCCCGCCGAAGGTTGGGACGAGCACCGGATGGGCGTAGGGAGTGAACGTGGTTTTCGAATTTTCCAACTCGAAGCGCCGGCCGAGCGAGAAGCCAACCGGAATGTAATAGGCATCATCGCCGTCGCCCACGTTGGCGCCAACACCCACGGTCAGCGCTCCATCGAGGGGGAAGCTTTCACTGTATTGGACAATGCGGGTGCGGAAATCTCCGCCCAGGAGGACCCGGGTACCGCCCCCGATTTCTGTCCCGCTAAAGGTCTCGTCGGACAACTCGGCCCAACCACCACGAATGCTGAAGTCGTAGGGCCCCTGCCCGTAGGAGTAGAACCCTTCCATCGCGTAGGACACGCCCTCGCCCGGATCAGAAAACGCAGCGCCGAACTCATGACTGGTGAACGTGCGGTACGGCGCCTTGAACATCGGCGTTCCAGTCTCCTGGGCCGCCGAATCGGTCACCCCCAGTGCGACCGCCGCTGCCACCAGGATCCCGCCGCAGAGCTTACGACGCATGAGATTCTCCTTGTACGTGTTCGGTGACCACGCGCACCCGATTATCGACAACCTGCAGGAATCCGCCACGTATGGAGAAGCGACTGACGGTGTCGCCGCGACGAACCGTCAGAGAACCCTCACCCAGCAGTGTCATGAACGGTGCGTGGTTCGGCAGAATGCCGACCTGTCCGTCAAAGGCGGGCACCACCAGCGCGTCCGCCTCACCGTCGAACATAGAAGCCTCAGGAGAGATCACCGTGACCTGCATCACCCGCTCGCGAGCTGTTTAGCGCGGGCGATCACGTCATCAATACCGCCCTGCATGTAGAACGCCTGCTCCGGCAAATTGTCGAACTCGCCCGACACCACACGCTCGAAGCTGGAGATGGTATCCTCGAGCTTGACGTACTTGCCGGGGAATCCGGTGAACTGTTCGGCGACGAAGAACGGCTGAGAGAGGAAGCGCGCGATCCGGCGAGCCCGGGCGACGATGAGTTTGTCTTCTTCACTCAGCTCGTCCATGCCAAGAATGGCGATGATGTCCTGGAGCGCCTTGTAGCGCTGCAGAATACGCTGCACACCGATAGCCACGTCGTAGTGCCGCTGACCGACGTACTGCGGATCGAGAATACGGCTGGAGCTGTCCAGCGGGTCCACCGCGGGATAGATGCCCAGCTCGGCGATGGCGCGGGAGAGCACCACGGTTGCGTCCAGGTGGGCAAACGCGGTTGCCGGCGCTGGATCCGTCAGGTCGTCGGCCGGAACGTAGATGGCCTGCACCGAGGTGATCGATCCGCTCTTGGTAGAGGTGATCCGCTCCTGCAGATCGCCCATCTCGGTGGCCAGGGTCGGCTGGTATCCCACCGCGCTCGGCATCCGGCCGAGCAGCGCCGAAACTTCAGAGCCGGCCTGGGTAAAGCGGAAGATGTTGTCGATGAAGAGGAGCACGTCCTGCCCCTGGACATCGCGGAAGTATTCGGCCACGGTGAGGCCGGTCAGACCCACCCGGAGCCTGGCGCCGGGCGGCTCGTTCATCTGCCCGTAGATCAGCGCCACATTCTCGAGAATCTTGGCTTCCTTGAACTCGAGATACAGGTCATTGCCCTCACGGGTCCGCTCGCCCACGCCGCAGAACACCGAGCGCCCGCCGTGGCCCTTGGCCACGTTGTTGATCAGCTCCTGAATCACCACCGTCTTGCCCACGCCGGCTCCCCCGAACAGACCGATCTTGCCGCCCTTCACGAACGGCGCGATCAGGTCAATGACTTTGATTCCAGTCTCGAAGATTTCAGTCTTGGGCTCGAGGTCGGTGAACTTCGGGGTCTCCCGGTGGATCGGCCAGCGCTCGGTGTCGGGCGGGAGCGCGGGGCCGCCGTCGACCGGCTCGCCCAGCACGTTGAGAATCCGGCCCAGCGCGGCGTTGCCCACGGGCGCGGTGATCGGGCTGCCGCTGTCCACCACCGACATGCCGCGGGTGACGCCGTCGGTGCTGCTCATGGCCACCGCGCGCACCTGGTTCT
>DATFQK010000300.1:0-4077 GCA_035264345.1 Gemmatimonadales bacterium
GACCCGGGTCTTGGCTCGCCGGGGTGACTCGGTTCAGGCGGGGTACGTTGCCGCAGCGCTCGGTGCCGGCGCGGTGACGGTAGAGATCGACACCTTTCGTCGGGTTGATGTGAGCGTGATCCTGGGAGAAGACTTTCGCCCCAGGCTGGAGGTGCATCCCTAGAGGCAGCAGCCGATCACCACATCCATCACATTCGTTCCGGTCAATCCGGTTCGAAGTAGAGCTCCGGCGGCGTCGAGTGCCGGATAGGAGTTGTGCTGGGCCAGATCATGCGCTGGCTTGCGGCCCGAGCCCTCGATTGCTGGCCAGGTCCGGCCATCCACTATGGCTCCCGCCGCATCGGTAGGACCGTCTCGGCCGTCAGTGCCTGCCGCCAGCAGAGCAACTCCTTCGGCGGCACCGCTCAGGTCTCTCGCAGCGGCGAGCGCCAGCTCCTGGCAGCGGCCACCCAGCCCGGCCGATTGCTCGCCCAGACTTACCGTCGTCTCGCCGCCCCAGATCAAGCACACCCGATTCTCCGGCTGGATATCCGATTGCGCGCAGTGGTCGAGGAGACGGCGGGCCAGCACCGCCCCGGCAGGTGCTGCTTCGCCTGATAGTGGCGTATCCGATACCAGAGGGGTGAGACCCAACTCGCGAGCTCTTCCGGCCGCTGCCTCCAGGGCCAGCCGATTACTGGCGATCACCTCGAGGCTCACACTGGTAAAGGCATCGTCTCCGGGCTTCGGAGTCTCGGCTCGATTTCCGGATTCGACCGCAAGCACCAGGGACCGCCCCGATTCGGGTAGTCGACGCCAAATGCCGGCCTGCTCCAGTTGCTCGCGAACCTCCCGCGCGGTGGTTGGATCCGGAACACAGGGACCTGATCCGATGGAGGCGAGGTCGTCACCAATGACATCCGAGATCACGTATCCGCGGACTTTAGCCGGCGCCAGGGCTCGAGCCAGCTTCCCACCGCCCCAGCGGGAGAATCGCTTGCGAATCCGGTTCATTGCCGTGATGTCGAGTCCGGAGCCCAGAAGCAGGGAATAGATCGAAGTCAGCTCCGCCGGCGTCAGTCCGGTCTCAGGAGCGGCAATCAGGCTGCTGGTTCCACCCGAAAGCAAAAGCCAGACTTCATCGGTTCTCGGGATCAGTCCGACTATTCGCTCCAGCGCGGCCGCCGCCGCCAGGGACCGCTGTCCCGGCTCCGGGTGGTCGCCGGCAGTGCATTCGAGAGATGAATCCGGGGTAATCACCTGGGACGGACCCACGATCAGTCCTCCGGCCGGTGAGGTTCCTCGTCGGCGAAGTACGTCCAGTGCAGCGCTCGCCATGGGAACAGCGGCTTTGCCGAGAGCCAGGATCCAGACCGGCCGGCCACTCTCCGGGGTAGCCTCCAGCCGCCGCGCCAGAGCTGGTCCTGGCGCAACCGCGTCGGTGGCAGCAGAGTAGAGGTTCCCCAGCAGATCCCGGGGCGGGAGTCGGGGAGTTGGGCTCAGCGTTCCGCTCTTGTGAAAAAGTTCACAAAGTGTTATGGTCGGGAAAGAATCCGACGTAACCCTCAGTCTGCCATCTCTCGTCTGCAATCTTCCAAGAGGTCTCCATGGCCGGCCGCAACTTTCTCTTCGTTCCCGGGCCCACCAACGTGCCCGACCGCGTTCTCCGGGCCATGCACCGCGCCATGGAAGATCACCGCTCCTCGGACTTTCCATCTCTCGCGGCACCGATCTTCGAGGCCCTGAAGAAAGTCTTCAAAACCACTTCCGGCCAGCCATTCCTCTTTCCGGCGAGTGGGACCGGTGCCTGGGAGGCATCGCTTTCGAACACGCTTTCTCCGGGCGACCGGGTGCTGGCCGCCCGCTTCGGGATGTTCAGCCATCTCTGGATCGACATGGCGCAGCGACTTGGGCTGGATGTCGAGGTGTTGGATGTGGAGTGGGGAGAGGGCGCACCCATCGAGCGGTATCAGGAGGCGCTGGCGGGTGACAGCTCACACCGGATCAAGGCGGTGCTGTTCACCCACAACGAGACCGCCACCGGGGTCACCAGCGATGTGGCGGGAATCCGTCGCGCCCTGAACGAGACCCGGCACCCGGCTTTGCTGATGGTGGACGGGGTGAGCTCCATCGCGAGTATCGACTTCAGAATGGACGAGTGGGGTGTCGACCTGGCCGTTACCGGGTCCCAGAAGGGCTTCATGCTACCCGCGGGACTGGGCATTGTCTGCGCGAGCCAGAAGGCCCTCGGTCTCTACGACCAGGCGAGGCTGCCTCGAGTGTTCTTCGATTTTGGCGATATGCGGAAGGCCAATGCCACCGGCTACTTCCCCTATACGCCGTCGCTTCCCATGCTCTACGGCCTCAGGGAATCCATTGCCATGCTGCTGGAGGAAGGCCTGGAGAACGTATTTGCCCGCCACCATCGTCTGGCGGAAGGAACCCGCCTGGCCGTGAAGGGCTGGGGCCTGGAGCTCTGCGCTCGAGCACCGAAGTGGAACTCCGACACGGTCACCGCGATCATGGTTCCCCCCGGGATCAATGGGGCCGAAGTGATCGATGTCGCGTATCGGCGCTACAATCTGGCCCTTGGCGCCGGACTCGCCCGCATGGCCGGCAAACTTTTCCGGATCGGTCATCTGGGTGATCTCAACGAGCTGATGTTGCTGGGCGCGCTGGCCGGGGCAGAGATGGCCATGCGGGACGTAGGCGTTAAGCTAACTCCCGGCAGCGGCGTGGCCGCGGCGCAGGAATACTGGCGGAGCACATCGGCTCCCTTATCCCAGCGAGATCTCCCACCCCGGGCTCCCGAGGCGCAGCCCGCCTCCGGCGCCAAGAAGGTCACGGTCGGCGCCGGGCGATGAGCCATACCCGCTACGAGCCGGCAAGAGCGCGGCTTCAGCGCAGTGAGCTGGCGGTTCCCGGCTCCCAGCCGGGAATGTTTCGCAAGGCCCTGGAGAGTGAGGCGGACTACATCTTCCTCGATCTGGAAGATGCTGTGGCACCGGCCGACAAGACTCAGGCGCGGCTCAACGTCATAGCCGCGCTGCACGAACACGACTGGCGGGGGCGGGGCAAAACGATCGCGGTGCGAATCAACGGCATCGATACCCATTACATGTACCGGGATGTGGTGGATGTGGTGGAGCAAGCGGGCGACCGGCTGGATGTGGTGCTCATTCCCAAGGTGGGCGTAGCGGCCGACGTTTACCTGGTGGACGCACTGCTGACCCAGATTGAAGAGGCGAAAGGTATCGAGCAGCGCATTGGGATCGATGTGCTGATCGAGACCGCTCTGGGCATGGCCAACGTCGAGACCATCGCCCAGTCGAGCCGGCGGCTCGAGGCCATGCACTTCGGCGTTGCCGACTACGCCGCCAGCTGCCGGGCCCGGACGGTAAACATCGGCGGTTTGAACCCCGATTACCCCGGCGACCAGTGGCACGCGGCGCTGTCCCGAATGGTGGTGGCCTGCCGGGCCTACGGGCTCCGCGCGATCGATGGCCCTTTCGGAGACTTCAAGGATCCGGACGGCTATACCCTTGCTGCCCGACGCGGAGCCGCCCTCGGCATTGAGGGAAAGTGGGCCATTCACCCATCCCAGGTTGCGCTGGCCAATGAGGTGTTCACCCCGCCCACCCAGGAGGTGGAGCGGGCCCGGCGAATCCTGGACGCACTGGAGCAGGCGGCCCGCGAAGGCCGCGGCGCGGCCCAGCTCGATGGACGAATGATCGACGCGGCGTCGGCTCGAATGGCGCGGGTGGTGGTGGAGATGAATGAAGCGATTGCAGGAAGGTCAAGGGTCAGGAGTCAGGAGTCGAGAGTGAAGGTGTCCTCCTGAGCCGGTTCATCCCCTTACACCCCGGACTTTCGACCTTCGACCCTCAAAACGCACTTCCGACTCTCGACTAAGACGCAACCATGGACATCCACGAATATCAGGCCAAAGAGCTCCTCGCCGGCTTCGGCGTCGCCATCCCAAAAGGTGGCGTGGCGTACAGTCCGGAACAGGCGGTCTACCGTGCCTCGGAGATCGGAGGAGCGCGCTGGGCGGTGAAGGCGCAGATCCATTCCGGCGCCCGGGGAAAGGCCGGAGGC
>DATFQK010000301.1:0-3028 GCA_035264345.1 Gemmatimonadales bacterium
GGGCCTGACTCCCGAGGTGATGACAGCCATACCCTCGCGAGTGCTGCGAATCGCCGTGCCCGGCAACACCCTCGCCGAGTCTTTGCCTTATCTCCAGGCCACCTATTGCGGCACCATGGCGTATGAGATCGAGCATATCTCCACTCACGAGGAGCGGGTCTGGCTGCGAGAAAAGATCGAGTCGGGGGCGTATCGGAAGCCGTTGACGCCGGAGCGACAGCGATGGCTGCTGCAGCGGCTGACCGAGGTCGAAACACTCGAACGCTTCCTCCACAAGGCCTATCTGGGACAGAAGCGATTTTCCATCGAAGGCGTGGACATGCTGGTGCCGATGCTCGATCTGACCATTGACAGCGCGGCCGATTCCGGGGCCCGCGACGTGGTGATCGGCATGGCCCACCGGGGCCGGCTCAACGTCCTGGCCCACACCATCGGCCGCCCCTACGAGACCATTTTCGCCGAGTTCGAGGGCGGCCGGCAGGTCGAAGCCGGCCAGCTCACTCCGGAAGGTGGCACCGGCGACGTGAAATACCATCACGGCGCAGAAGGAGCCTACGTCACCTCTGGAGGCAAGGCGATCACCGTCAGCCTATCGCCCAACCCGAGTCACCTGGAGTACGTCTCGCCGGTGGTGGACGGTCGGGCCCGGGCTAAACAGACGCAGCGCCGCGGGCGCGAAGCGCACCACGATCCCACCGCCGCACTGCCGGTGGCCATTCACGGCGACGCAGCCTTCGCCGGTCAGGGGGTTGTGGCCGAGACCTTGAACCTCGGCGCGCTGAAGGGATACCGCACCGGCGGCACTTTGCACCTGATCACCAACAACCAGGTGGGATTCACCACCGACATGGAGGACGCCCGCTCCACCCGGTACGCCTCGGATCTGGCCAAGGGGTTCGACATACCCATCATCCACGTCAATGCGGATGATGCCGAAGCCTGCCTCTCCGCCGTACGGCTGACGATGGCGTATCGGGACCGGTTCCACCAAGACATGGTGATCGATCTGGTGGGATACCGCCGGCACGGGCACAACGAGGGCGACGAGCCCGCCTACACCCAGCCGCTGATGTACGAGCGGATCAAGAATCTGCCCAGCGTGCGGGAACGCTATGCGAGTGAGCTGGTCCAGGCCGGAGTGATCACAAAAGAAGAGTCCGATCGCCAGTCCACCCAGGCATACCAGCGGCTGGTAGACATTCAGCAGGCCTTCAAGGCCAGCGCGGCCCGGTCCCCTAATCAGGAACGTTCGGTCAGGCTGAGTGGTCCGGGCCAGGAAGTGGACACGGCTCTTCCGGCTGACTTCCTGGTCGCGCTGAACGACCAGCTGCACAGCTGGCCCGAGGGCTTCCACGTGCATCCCAAGCTGCGGCGACAGCTCGAGCGCCGGCGCTCAGCGATGGGCCCCGAAGGCGGCATCGAGTGGGCGCACGCCGAGGCACTGGCATTGGGGTCGCTTCTGACCGAGGGAGTGCCGGTCCGGTTTACCGGTCAGGACACCGAGCGCGGCACCTTCAGCCAGCGCCATCTGGTGCTGCACGACGCGGAGCGCGGCAGCACCATCACTCCGATCGGCAACCTGCCCGCCGCCCTGGCTCCGATGGAACTGCATAACAGCCCGCTTTCCGAGGTGGCGACGCTGGGGTTCGAGTACGGCTACAGCGTCGCCGCACCTGAAACGCTTGTCCTCTGGGAAGCGCAGTTTGGCGACTTCGTCAATGCGGCTCAGGTGATCATCGACCAGTTCATCACGGCGGGGATGTCGAAGTGGGGGATGACCAGCCGGCTCAGCCTGCTGCTGCCGCATGGCTACGAGGGACAGGGCCCGGAGCACTCGAGCGCGAGGATGGCCCGATTCCTTCACCTCGCGGCGGAGGGAAACATTCGGGTGGTCAACTGTACCACGCCGGCCCAGTACTTCCACCTCCTCCGCCGCCAGGCCAAACGCTCCAGACAGCGGCCGCTGATTCTGTTCACGCCCAAAAGCCTGCTGCGTCACCCGCTCGCCACCTCCAAACTGGAGGATCTCACCGCCGGACACTTTCAGGCGGTGATCGACGATGCCTCCTTCCGGGCCAACCCGGAGCGGGCTGAGCGGCTGTTGATGTGCACAGGAAAGGTGTATTACGACCTGCTTCCCGAGGCCGAGAAGCTGGGCGACAAACGGCCGGCGATCATCCGGCTGGAGCAGTTGTACACCTTCCCCTGGACCGAGTTACGGCAGGTACTTCCTCGCTACAGCAACTCCAGGGAGCTGGTCTGGGTGCAGGAGGAACCCCTGAACATGGGTGCTTGGCGTTATCTCGAGGCCAAGCTGCGCGAACTGGTCTCCGAAGGGCACCCCATGGAGATCCGGTACGTAGGAAGGCCCGAACGGGCCAGTCCGGCGGAAGGGTACCCGGCCGCGCACGCTGCGGAGCAGAGCCGCATCATCCGGGAAGCATTGGAGGCCCGGGCTCCCCGGCCTTCGCTGGAGACGATGGCCAGGGCGGGCGAGGGTCAGGGGTAAACAAGAAGGGCGGCCATCTTGGGCCGCCCTCTGTTGTTTCAGTCCCGCGCCTGGATAGGTCGCTCGGAAGCCTGGCGAATCAAGGACCGCACCGGCTCCGAGAGATGCTCTCCATAATGAAGGAGGAACACCCCGCGAGAGCGCCGTTGCATCAGAAAGGCGATCAGCGGGGTGTCGGCTTTGGCTGCGTTGCAGTCCCGGCAGGCGAGCACCAGGTTGTCCGGACGGTCATATGCCGTCTGACCCCTGCGGGGCCGGACGTGGTCCAGGGTAATGGTGTCTTCGCTGGTTTCGCTGCCGCAATACGCGCAGACCGGCCCGTGCTGGGCCAGCAACCAATCGCGGTGCGACTGCATGGAACGACCGGGGGAACGACGGAAACTAGGGACGGAAACTGCGGAATGTCTTCGAGATCTGCGTGCCACAAATAACCAAGTTAAAGGTTGTCATGGACCTGGAAACACCAGGTCGGCTTAAGTACTCGGAAAGGTAGCAAGAATGACGCCAAAATGACAGGTC
>DATFQK010000302.1:0-2408 GCA_035264345.1 Gemmatimonadales bacterium
CGCAAGAACAACGGCTCTCCCTGTGGGCTGACCTGCTGATCCGCTACGCCCGCTACCACAATGCGCCCAGCCGCGCTCGAGCGAACAATCAGCCATGCTGATCGGCGCTTCCCACCCGGCGTGAGCAACGCGGGATTTGCCGCAACCAGGTGGCCGGAATCGCCAGGTATTGCCCGAGCCAACGCGGCCGCATTCCAGAGGGCCGGCACCGCGGGTGGAGATGGTGGCCCGATCAGCTCCAGCCGGGTGACCCGCAGGGACTCCAGCCCATAGGCTACCCGGGAAAGCTGCTCGAGGGACGCATTGTCTACCGCCGGCTTTCCGGTACCCGTCAGCATGGAAGGCAGCAACCAGTGCGTCACTACCGATGATGCACCCAGGACGATCCAGGCGGACAGGATCAGCGCATGCCGCGGCCGCGCTGCCCAGAGCGCGGAGATGCCACCCGCCGCCAGGGCGATACCAGCCAGAACCGGGGAAACGTTGGCGGTGGCTCGCCAGGTTGCCTGATCGAATAGTTCGGGCGGACGGGCCAGCAGCTCGTACGGCTCCAACAGATATCCCCATGCCAGCGCGAGGGCGAGCGCAGCCAGTACCCACCCCAGGTGGGCCCGAGCGTGCTTATTGATGGCGGGCCGCCGTTCGATCCAGCGAATGGCGCCCACCAACATGTAGAGCGCGGCCGCGCCGGTTAGAGCCAGCAGGACGAGCAGGAGAAAAAAGCCGTGGGCCGCACGCCAGACCGGCAGCTGCGCCACATAGACGCCCAGGTCCCGGCCGGCGAGCGGTTCATTTACTCCGTAGGTGACACCCTGCCAGGCCAGGGCCACATCGCGCCACCAGCGGGAGGCTCCCACCCCGACCACCATGCCCAGAAGCACGCCGGTGACAACCACCACCGTCAGCAACGCCCGCGGGGTGAGGGCCTCCCGAAACTCGAGGTTCGCGACGTTGCGCCTGACCTGGACGGTGCCGACGGCTCGGTAGACCAGCAGCAGGTGTCCAATGAACCAGGCGGATGCCATCAGGCATCCGCCCAGGTCGAGGGTGAAACGCAGAATGTGCCAATCGAGGATGAATGACGCGGCGGCGGGAGAGAGCTGAGCCGCCCACCAGTGGTCGGCCAGGAGGGTGGCGGTCCAGCGTCCCAGAAACAACAACGCGACCAGCGCTCCAAGGGCGGCCGCGAGCCGCCGACGGCGGCGGGACAAGCTAGTTCACCGTCAACGCTTTCTTTTGCCGTTCCAGCCATCCCTCGATTTCGGCCCGATACTCGTCTCGCGCGGCCTCATCGGTGGCCTCGAATCGCATCACCAGCACCGGCTGAGTGTTCGAGGCTCGGAGCAAGCCCCACCCCTTGGGAAAGGTGATTCGGACGCCATCGATGGTATTGACCGGATACAGAGTGGCAAAGTGGACGGCGGCCCGTTCTACCAGGTCGAACTTCTCTTCTTCGGGACATTCCACCCGGATTTCCGGAGTAGCGTAGGTGCGGGGCAGATCGGCCAGGAGCGGCGCCAGGCCGAATGGTTGCCGGCTCACGATCTCCAGCAGCCGCGCGGCCGCAAACAGGGCATCGTCGAAGCCCAGGTAGTCGCCACCGAAGAACATGTGGCCGCTCATCTCGCCGGCCAGGGGAGCCTTGAGCTCTTTCATCTTGGCCTTGATGAGGGAGTGCCCCGTCTTCCACATGACCGGTTGGGCTCCCGCGGCCGTGAGAGCGGAGGGGAGCACCTCCGAGCACTTCACATCGAAAATGACCGGAGTTCCCTTTCCGAACCGCCGAACCGCATCCCGCCCGAATATCACGAGAAGCTGATCGCCGTAGATGATCTCCCCGGTTTCATCCACCGCACCGATCCGATCGGCGTCGCCGTCGAATGCGATGCCCAGCTCCGCGCCGCCGCGCCGGACCTCCGTCTGCAGATCGCGCAGGTTTTCGGGCACCGTGGGATCAGGATGATGGTTGGGGAAGGTTCCGTCCGACTCGCAGAACAGCGGCGTCACTTCGGCACCGAGCCCTTGCAGCGTCGAGACCGCGACCAAGCTCCCCGCCCCGTTTCCGCAGTCCACGACCACGCGCACCGGACGCTCCAGCTGGTGTCGGCTGATGATCCCCTCGCGATAGCGCTGAAGCACCGAGCTGTCCGCGGTCTCCTTCCCCTTACCCGACTGCCACCGCTCGGCCATGATGATCTCCCACAGCTCCAGGATATCGTCGCCGTGAAAGGCTTCGCCGGCCAGCACCATCTTGAAGCCGTTAAACTCGGGCGGATTGTGCGAGCCGGTAACCTGGAGGCCTCCGTCGGTCTTGAGCGCGGAGACGCCGAAATAGAGGGCGGGGGTCGGCAGGGTGCCCACATCTATAGCTGTGCCGCCCGAGTCGGCGATTCCCCGGCGTACTCCGT
>DATFQK010000303.1:0-2995 GCA_035264345.1 Gemmatimonadales bacterium
TCCGACTTCCGCGCGATCTTGTCGATCTCGTCGATGTATACGATGCCCCGCTCGCATTCCGCCACGTTGAACTCGCCAGCCTGGAGCAGCCGGACCAGGATGTTCTCGACATCCTCTCCGACGTATCCGGCTTCGGTGAGCGTGGTGGCATCGGCAATGGTGAAGGGCACGTCGAGAATGCGGGCCAGGGTCTGGGCCAGCAGGGTCTTGCCCACTCCGGTGGGTCCGAGCAGGAGAATGTTGGACTTGTCCAGCTCGACATCGCCTTCTCTGCCGCTGGAGGCATTGATCCGCTTGTAGTGATTGTAAACGGCCACGGCCAGGGTCCGCTTGGCCCGCTCCTGTCCGATCACATACTGGTCCAGCACGTCCTTGATCTCGGCGGGCGTGGGGACCTGGGTAATGCTGTCGGCGACCTCGCGTTCCTCATCTTCCGCCAGGATCTCATTGCAGAGCGTAATGCACTCGTTGCAGATGTAGACCGACGGGCCGGAAATGAATTTCCGGACCGAATCCTTCGATTTCCCGCAGAAGGAGCAGCGGAGATGCTTGTCGTTGGACATGGAGCGCTTCGTGATGGAGGTGATTGGGTGCCGGGTAAAGTGCCCCCGGGTCTCCCGACCGTCAAGTCTCCTTGCGGTCCTTGCCGTTCGTGTGTGGCACCAACTCTTTGTGTGGCGTGAACACGCTGTCGATCAAACCGTAGGCCTTGGCCTCTTCCGCGCTCATGAACCGGTCACGATCCATGTCTCGTTCGATGGTCTCGATCGGCTGCCCGGTATGCAGGGCGTAGAGCGAGTTCATCTTGGAGCGGAGATAGAGGATCTCGCGTGCCTGGATCTCGATGTCCGCCGCCGTTCCCTGGGCGCCGCCCGAGGGCTGGTGGATCATGATTCGGGAATGAGGTAGTGCGCTGCGCTTGCCCTTGACGCCGGCCGCCAGCAGGAAGGACCCCATCGAAGCAGCCATGCCCATGCAGATGGTATTCACCGGCGCCCTCAGGTGCTGCATGGTGTCGTAGATGGCCATGCCGGCTGAAACCACCCCACCGGGCGAGTTGATGTAGAGGTAAATGTCCTTATCGGGGTTGTCAGCCTCGAGAAACAGGAGCTGCGCGATGATGATGTTGGAGACGTCATCGTTTATCGGAGCGCCCAGAAAGACAATGCGGTCCATCAGCAGGCGGGAAAAGATGTCGTAGGTGCGCTCGCCGCGACTGGAACGCTCGATGATATAGGGCGGATACAGAGTGGCCATCGTCAGGACTTGACCTCTTCAATGGTGGACTGCTTCAGGAGGAAATCGAAGACCTTGTCCTCGGTAAGCACCCGCTCCAACTCCTGGAGCCGGTTGGCCTTTTGCAGGGAAGCGTACACCTGGCTGGCGGGCGTTCCCCGGGTAGCGGCCATGCTGTTGATTCGCTCGTCAATATCCGCCTCGGTGGCGCGGAGGCCGTGGGTTTCGATCAGAGCATCGAGCACGAGATCGCGCTTTACCTGGGTTTCCGCGATGCCATGAAACTGCTGCTCGAACCCCTCCAGCTGGTCCTCGGGCACCTTGTACATCTCGGCGTAACCGTGCAGTAACCGGTGGACCAGGGAGTGCGGCGCCTCGACTCGGTTGGCCTCGACAATCTGGGCAATCAGCTGCTGCCGCAGCTGAGCGTCGGCCTCGCGGGCCGCCTCGCGCTCGAGATCTTGCCGGATGGCGGCCCTGAGCGCATCGAGGCTCTCGAAATCTCCCGACTCACGGGCCAGCGCATCGTCCAGGGGCGGCAGCTCCTGCCGCTTCACCTCATGCAGCGTGATGCGGACCCGGCGAGTCTGACCCCGGCGGGACTCATCAGGATGGTCCTCGGGGAAGCGGACGTCGGTTTCCGTGGTCTCGCCCGGGAGAAGACCCATGATCTGCTCTTCCAGCTCCGGAATGGCCTGGTTTTCCCCCAGCACCAGATCGTAAGGCTGGGCCGGTCCGGCCACTCCGTTTTCTAGGGGAGCAACTTCCACTCGAACCATCTGCCCTGGCGCCGGCTTGGCTCCCTCGATCGGGATCCAGGTAGCCTTCTGCTCCTGAATTCGCGCCAGCTGCTCCGCCACTGCCTCATCGGTTACCGGCGCCACCCGACGCTCCAGCCGGAACCCGCCGGTTCGATCCAGCTTGAGCTCGGGCCGCACTTCCACGTGCAGCTCGAACTCGATGGGGCTTCCCTCTTCAAACTTCAGATTGCGAATGGAAGGGTCGGTAATCGGTTTGAGCGACTCATTGGTCTTGGCCGTTTCCCAACTCTCCCGAATCACCTCTTCGAGCACCGTCTGGCGAATGGCGTCGCCGAAGCGTTTGCGGACGACCGGGTCGGGCGCCTTGCCCGGTCGAAAGCCCGGCAGCCGGGCCCGCTTGGCGTAGTACTTCAAGGCCCGCGCTTCCGCTTCCCGGATGCGGTCAACCGGTACCGTCACGTGCAATGACTTGGAGGCGGAATCTTCGGCGGTCTTCTCGATGGTGATGGAGCTCATTGTGCGGGAATCTACCCTGACGCTGACCTCAGGGTCAATTTGGGCGCTGCCGCGCCAACCGTTGCACTGCCGGTCTCGGGCCCGCCCACTGACTATTGCACCTCAGCCCGACCCCAGCCAACATTCGGCCGCTCTGCCGGGACACTCCGGCCCCCCTGGGCGACTCAATCCTGCGAGTCCTGGCTTTCTCAACTGGCCAGACGTGGTGGCACCCAGTTGTGATGCCCGGAAGGGTGAAGCCCAATGCGCTCCTACGTTCCAGTGCTTCTTGCCGTGCTCTCTGCCTGCGGCGGCGACACCACCGAACCAACCGAACCCACAACCGGGTCACTGCAGATCAGAACCGAGACCGCCGGTGAAGTGACGGCCGGCGGTTATACCTATCGGGTCGATGGTGAGCCGCCCCAGACAATTGGCACCAATGGCACCCTCTCCCGAGAAAATCTGGAGATCGGGTCTCACGTCATTCAGCTGGCGGGTCT
>DATFQK010000304.1:0-3039 GCA_035264345.1 Gemmatimonadales bacterium
GCATACGGAGAAGGCATGAAGGTCCTAATCGCCGACAAATTCGAGAAGGTCGGCATCGATGGGTTGAAGGAGCTGGGCTGCACCGTCATCTCCGAGCCCGACATCAAGGCCGACGCCTTGCCCGACCTGATCCGCCGGGTCGATCCCAATATTCTCATCGTGCGCAGCAAGAAGGTGAACGTGGATGCGTTGCGCGCGGGTACCGCCCTCACGCTGGTGATTCGGGCCGGTGCCGGCATCGATACCATCGACGTCGCCGCTGCCTCCGAGCTCGGGGTCTTTGTCTCCAACTGCCCGGGGAAAAATTCGATCGCGGTGGCCGAGCTGGTGATGGGACTGCTCCTGGCCTGCGACCGGCGAATCCCTGACCAGGTTGCCGACTTGCGCCAGGGAAAGTGGAACAAGGCGGAATACTCCAGAGCCCGCGGGCTCCACGGCCGTACTCTGGGCATCGTCGGCCTGGGTCAGATTGGTCGGGAGGTGGCTCAGCGGGCGCGGGCCTTCGGAATGCGGGTGGTGGCCTGGTCGCGAAATCTGACCCACGAAGAGGCTGAGCGGCTCGACCTGGTATACGCCTTGACTCCTCTCGAGGTGGCCCGGCTGGCCGACGCAGTGACCGTCAACGTGGCGGCGACCCCGGAGACCAAACATTTGGTCAACGCCGAGTTCCTCGCTGCGATGAAGCCGGGGTCCTACCTCATCAATACCGCGCGTGGATCGGTGGTAGACGAGGCGGCGCTACAGCAGGCCGTGCGTGAGCGGGGAATTCGAGCCGGGCTCGATGTGTTTCAGAACGAGCCCGGCGCCAGCACCGGCGAGTTTGCCAGCGCCATCGCCCAGAGCCCCGGTGTGTACGGAACCCACCATGTGGGTGCCTCCACCGACCAGGCTCAGGTGGCCATTGCCCACGAGGTCATTCGCATCGTTCAGTCGTTCCGCGCTACCGGTGAGGTGCCCAACGTGGTGAATCGCCTGGCCCGGAGCTCGGCCACGCACGTGCTGACCATCCGGCACCGCAATCGGCCCGGGGTACTGGCTCACGTCTTTGGGGTGCTGGCTGGAGCGGAGATCAATGTCGAAGAGGTCGAGAATATTATCTATCACGGCGCTCAGGCCACCCTGGCACGGATCCACCTGGATGGTCAACCGGAGTCGTCGGCTCTCACCCGCATCCGCGAGGGCAACCCGGACATCATCAGCGCCGAGCTGAGCGCCATCAACGGAAAGTCGAGAAAACCATGAGCCACCGCATCCACAACTTCAGTGCCGGGCCGGCGGCCCTGCCGGAGCCTGTTCTCCGCAAGGCTCAGGAGGCCATCTGGGATGTCGCCAACAGCGGTATCGGCATCATGGAGCACAGCCACCGGGGCAAGGTGTTCGACCGGATCGCCGTGGAGGCGGAGCAGGCCTGCCGCGACCTCGCCCAGATTCCGAACAACTACAAGATCCTTTTCCTCCAGGGTGGCGCCTCACTTCAGTTCGCGATGGTCCCCATGAACCTGCTGCGGGATGGTGCCACAGCGGACTATCTGGTCACCGGGGTCTGGTCCCAAAAGGCGGTCAAAGAAGCCAAGCCGATCGGTAAGGTGCATATCGCCGCCACCAGCGAAGCCACTAACTTCGACCGCATTCCCAAGGCCGCCGAAGTTCGATACTCCGCCAGTCCGGCCTACGTTCATTTCACCACCAACAACACGATTTACGGGACGCAGTGGCGGGACGAGCCCTCGCCTCCGGCCGGAGTTCCCCTGGTGGCCGACACCTCCAGTGACATGTACAGCCGTCCCATCGACGTGAGCAAATACGGCTTGATCTATGCCGGCGCGCAGAAGAATCTGGGTCCGTCCGGCGTGGTGCTGGTGATCGTTCGGAACGATCTGGTCGAGGCCGGCGTCAAAACCATTCCGACCATGCTGCAGTACCGCACCCACGCGGCCGAGAACTCGATGTACAACACGCCGCCCACCTTCGGGATCTACGTGATGGGTGAGGTCTTCAAATGGGTTCAGGGTCAGGGCGGGCTGGCGGCCATGGCGGAGTACAATGAGTCCAAGGCCCGGCTGCTCTACGACTATTTGGACAACAGCGACTTCTTTCGGGGCACGGCGCAGCGCGACAGTCGCTCGCTGATGAATGTCTGCTTCCGCGGCCCCAGCGAGGAGCTGGAGGCGAAGTTCATCAGTGAGGCCACCAAGCGCGGGCTCGATGGACTGAAGGGACACCGCTCAGTTGGGGGGATGCGGGCCAGCATCTACAACGCGTGTCCCCGCCAGGCGGTCGAAGCTCTGGTGAGCTTCATGCAGGAATTCGAGCGGGCCAACCGCGGCACCAAGGCGCGGGCTACGCAGCCAGCGTCCTGATCAGGTCACCGTTGGTCTTGTTGCGCCGAAGATCGGTCAGCAGGTCCGTCATCGCATTGATCGGGGTCATTCCCGCTATGCGTTGACGCAGTACGTGGGAGGCCGCCAGCGCCTCGGCGTCCAGGAGTAGCTCCTCCCTTCTTGTCGCGCTCGCCACCAGATCGATGGCCGGGAACACGCGCCGCTCGGCCAGTTCCCGGCTCAGCACCAGCTCGCTGTTTCCGGTCCCCTTGAACTCTTCGAAAATCACCTGGTCCATCCGGCTTCCGGTGTCTACCAGGGCGGTCGCGATGATCGTCAGGGAGCCACCACCGTGGGCGGGATCGATCCGGCGAGCGCTGCCCAGGAACCGCTTGGGCTTTTCCATGGATTGAGCATCCAGCCCTCCGGACAGAGTCCGGCCGCTCCCTTTTTCCACGGTATTGTAGGCTCGAGCCAGGCGGGTGAGGGAATCCACGATCACAACCACATCGTCACCAAGCTCTACCCGCCGTCGGGCGCGCTCCAGGGTGAGCTCGGCCAGGGCCACATGGCGTTGCGCCGGATTGTCGAAGCTGGAGGCGATGACTTCTCCCACGCCGGCCGCTTCCATCTCGAAGACCTCTTCCGGGCGCTCATCCACCAGGAGGATGAACAGATCGGCGCCGGGGTAGTTGACGCTCACTCCCTGAGCAATCGA
>DATFQK010000305.1:0-5074 GCA_035264345.1 Gemmatimonadales bacterium
GTACGAGCCACCGGTATTTGCGGCATCAACATCGAAAAGGGCGACGAGCTGATCGACGTCCAGGTGTGCGACCAGAACAGCGACATCATTCTGGCCACCAAGGACGGGATGAGCATCCGGTTCCATCAGGGCGACGTGCGCGACATGGGCCGGGCCACCACCGGAGTCAAAGGGATCGAGCTGGAGAAGGACGACGAGGTCATCGGCATGGTGGTGGTGCGGCGCGACGCGAGCCTTCTGGTGGTAAGTGAGAAGGGCTATGGCAAGCGATCGGAATTGGCTGACTACCGGGTTCAGAAGCGGGGCGGGAAAGGCATAATCACCCTCAAAAAGACGGAGAAGACCGGGTCGATCGTAGCCCTGAAGGAGGTCATCCCCGACGACGAGCTGATGATGATCACCCGGCAAGGGGTGATCATCCGGCTGCCGGTGGACGGCATCCGGGTGATCGGGCGAAACACCCAGGGCGTCCGGGTCATGAACCTAGATTCAGGGGACGCCGTGGTCGATGTCGCCCGCGTGGTCAAGGAAGACGAAGGAGGGGCGGAACCCGCGGCGGGCGGTGATGAGGTCACCCCGACCGCGGCGGTGGAGTAGTGGCTATGATTATCAATGACCTCAGCCGCCGATAGGTGGACCGACCCCCGGCCTGACCCTCCGCTGCGCTCCGTGTCCCTTGCAGCGCTGCGGGCTGCCGCGGAAGGTCTGCACGGCATAGTCATGGAAACGCCGCTCTTGCGCATCCCCGGTCTGGATGCGCAGTGCGGCGTTCCGATTTTCCTCAAGGGCGAGCATCTCCAGCCCATCGGCGCGTTCAAGGTCCGCGGGGCCTACACCGCTGCCTCGCGAATTCCCGCCGAACTGCGTGCCCGTGGCCTGATCACGTACTCCAGCGGCAACCACGGGCAGGCGGTGGCCTGGGCCGCCCGCCGACTCGACACCCGGGCAGTGGTAGTGATGCCGGAACGGGCCCCAGCGGTGAAGGTCGAGGGCGTCCGCCGGCTGGGCGGGGACGTCATCATCGCCGGGAACAGCTCGGCGGAACGCTATACCAAAGCACAGCAGATGGTGGAGGAGCAGGGTTTTATCATGGTGCCGCCATTCGAGAGCCTGGATGTCATTGCCGGGCAGGGCACGTGCGGCCTAGAGATCATCGAGCAATGCCCCGAGGTGCAGAACATCCTGGTTCCGGTGGGTGGCGGCGGCCTGATTGCGGGGATAGCGGCCGCAGCCGCCGCACTGAAGCCTGAGGTTCAGGTTATCGGGGTCGAGCCGGCGGGGGCTCCCAAGCTGGCCCGTGCGCTGGAGGCGGGCCGTCCGGTCAAGCTCGATCACACAGAAAGCCTGGCCGATGGACTGCTGCCGTTGTCAATCGGGACAATTCCCTTTGGTATTTTGTCCGGCATCGTCCGCCAGTCGGTCCTGGTGGACGAGGCCGAGATCGTCGAGGCACTGCGATTCCTCTACCATCAAGGCGGGTTGTCGGTGGAGCCCTCCGGGGCAGTCACAACCGCGGCACTCCTGGCCGGCCGGGTCCGGGTGTCCGGACCAACGGTCGCCGTGGTCAGCGGCGGAAACGTGGAGCCCGCGGTGTTTCAGCGCCTGGTGCAACCATGACTGTTGCACCGAAAATCCTGGTGGCGGACGACGATCAGGCGCTCTCCCGTACCCTGTCGTGGATCCTGAAAGAGAACGGCTACGATGTGTTCACCGCTCCCGGGGGTGAGCATCTGATCGAGCATCTCACCGCCGAGCAGTTCGATCTTCTCCTGCTCGACATCATGATGCCGAAAGTGGACGGTCTCCAGCTGCTCCAGCGGATTAAGGCCGATCCCAGGTTCAAGGATCTTCCGGTGCTGATGATCTCCTCAATGCCTCCGGAAGAAGCCACCGTCCGTTCATTGGGACTCGGGGCAGCCGACTTCATCCCGAAGCCATTTCGGGTGCGCGAGCTCCTGGCCCGGGTTAAGGCCCACCTGCGAGTCGGACAGGAGCTGAACCAGGCCCGGGCGGAGGCCCGGTCGCGCTCGGAGATGATGGACATCATGCAGGAGGTTACCACTTCACTGAAGCCGGACGAGATCTACGGCATCCTGGTGCGGCGCGTGGCCCAGGCGCTCAGCATTCCGCGGTGCTCCATCATCATGGCGGGACCGGACGACGAGGTCGGTACCGTCGTGGCCGCCTTCGAGAATCCCATGCTGCACAATCTGCAGGTGGACCTCAAGCGGTATCCCGAGATCCGGCACGCCCTGAAGACCGGAGAAGTGGTGCTGGTCCGGGACGCCCACACCGATCCCTTGTACGGCGGAGTTCGGGACGATTGGGAGTCCCAGGGAAGACCGGTGGAGACCCGCTCAGCCGTGGCCCTGCGGTTCTCTCTGCGGCAGCAGCCCGTTGGTGTGTTCTTTCTCAGAACCACAAGCGAAGACCCCCCGCTGAACGAGCAGGACGTCCAGTTTGCCGAAGAAGTCACCAACGCCGCCGTGGCCGCGCTGGAACGAGCCTACGACCTGGAAAATGCGGTGATGGGCCAGGAACAGATGCGGCACCTGGCCGAAACCGATCCCCTCACCAACTGCTTCAACCGTCGAGCGTTGATGGACAAGCTGGAGCAGGAAATGGATCGCGCGGCTCGCTACGCCACCATGCTCACCGGCATGATGGTGGACATCGACAATTTCAAGCAGATCAACGACACATATGGCCACCTGGTAGGCGACCGGGTGCTGAAGCAGCTGGCCAACCTGTTGAAGCGGGAACAGCGCTCCGTGGATATCGTGGCGCGCTATGGTGGGGAGGAGTTCGTGGTGCTCTTGCCCGAGACGACCAACACTGAATCCCGGAACTTCGCCGAGCGCATTCTCCGGCGAGTTGCTACCCACGACTTCGGAGAGCCGGGCCGTCCGGTTCGGGTCACCATCAGCATCGGCATCGCCTCCTACCCCGACGAGCGCGTGAGCGACGGGGAGTCGCTGCTGCGGCTGGCAGATACGCATCTGTATCGGGCCAAAAGCGACGGCCGGAATCGGTTCCGGGATTGAGCAACAGGCGCTGCCCCCGCTGCCAGACCACCTACGCAGCGCCCGCCCGGTTCTGCGTCAAGGACGGATCGCTCCTGGTCGAGAGCGACACCAAGCCGGCGGACCCCGCACCCTCAGCCGCGGCCCGGGCCTCTGCCCGAGACTCTGCCGATCCTTTCGGATCCCGGCCGATACCTGACCACATTCCGCCCAGCCTGGCTTCGCTGACCGGTCAGGTGCTCGACCAGAGATACCACATTACCCGTAAACTGGGCGAAGGCGGGATGTCCTACGTTTACCAGGCCCAGGAGATCGATACCGGCCGGCCTGTCGCCGTCAAGATTCTGATTCCCCGCCTGTCCCGGGACCCGGCCTCAGTTGAGCGGCTGCGCCGAGAGGCGACCATTGCCACTCGCCTCAACCATCCCAATGTCTGTCCCATTCTGCGGCTGGGCGAGACCTCGGATCGGCTGCTCTACCTGGTCATGCCGTTCCTCGAAGGGGAGCCGTTGAGCGAGCATGAAACCCGTCGAGGTCCCTTTCCGCTGGGGGATGGAATCCCTCTGCTGATCCAGATGTGTCATGGACTGGGACATGCCCATGATCTTCAGATCATTCATCGAGACCTGAAGCCGGAAAACGTAATGCTCGTCCCGGATTCGGACGCTGGCAACGGATTCAGGGCCGTGGTCATGGACTTTGGACTGGCAAAGGAGCGGCGAGCCGGGCCTGATGTGGTCAAGTTGACGGCCACCGGCATTGTCCTGGGCACTCCTGAGTTCATGAGCCCGGAACAGATTCGGGGAAAGCCACTCGACGGGCGCAGCGATATCTATGCGCTGGCGGTCCTCGCATTCGAGCTGTTCACCGGCCAGCTGCCATTCACCGGAAAGAGCGCGCAAGAGACCATGATTGCCCGGCTCAGAGGCGCTCCCACCCCATTGCGTGAGATCAAAGCGGACCTCCCTGCCAAGCTCGAGACGGTGATCACCAAGGCGCTTTCGGTAAACCCTACGGATCGTTACGGATCGATGGAGGAGATGGCCCACGCCCTCGAGTCCACCGCCGCCACCGGTGTGTTCAGCAGGCTCTTCAAGCGGTAGGGCATGTTCGTCCTGCTAGTTTCCATCCTTTCGTGGCTCGGCACCCCGCTGGAGCCGCTTCGACTCCTGCGGTCCGCAGTGCGCGACCATCAGGTCGTATTTCTGGGTGACATTCATCCCCTGGCGGAGCCGAAGCTCCTGGTCGCCCACCTCATCGCCTCGCAGCGGGAGGACCGGGCTATAGACTTACTGGCGCTCGAAGTTGCGTCGGAGCAGCAGGAGTGGATCGATCAGTATCTCGCCTCCCAGCCCGAAGATATCAGCGTTCTTCTGGATCATCCCCGCACCCTTCGGGAGCACTGGGGAGTCAGCGCCGAGTACCTCTCAATTTATCGCTCGGTGTATCGCTGGAACCGCGAGCACCCGGGCCACCCCATCCGTATTCTCGCAGCCGACCTGCGCGGCTGGCCGATTGCTCCCTTGACTCCACACATGGCCACCGGGGGATTCGCCAACCGCGACGTCTGGATGGCCGCGGCATTCCGCAAAACTCTTCAGGAGCATCCTGCCTGGCGGGTGTTGATTTTCATGGGCGGCTATCACGGTCTCAAGCAGGTGGGAGGACAGGTTGCAATGGGGAGGGTGCACGACCGGTTTGACCACTGGTTTGCCGGCTACCTGGCGGAGGACGGGACTGTGGTGTACACCATCCTCACCGATGCACGACAGGCCGGCGCACATCCTGCCACCCGCATGTTCGATCGATTGTCTCCCGAGGAGGCTGGGCGCAACTTCGGGATGGTACTCGATTCCACCACTGACCAGGTCCGCGAGCCGCTCTATGACGTCGAGCAGGAAGGTTTCCGGCTGGAGTTCTGGCCCTCGAAGTTCGCGCTGCGAAGCGCGGTGGACGCCATGGTGATCCTGAATCGGACGACACCGATCTCACCGCTCCAGGCGCCTCGCACGCGGGGTGATCGGGGACACTGAGGCACACCGTTTTCGACC
>DATFQK010000306.1:0-4970 GCA_035264345.1 Gemmatimonadales bacterium
ACACCGTCGAGCTGTTTCACCGGTTCCTGCCCCCCCATTCCACCCTGCCCGATCGCGATCCGTTTGCCATTATCGAGCGGCTGCTGACCGGCATCACGGAAAAACGGGGGCAGCTGTCGCTCTACGCGATCCCCACCTTCCTCTGGTTCAGTACCCGGCTCTTTGCCGGCATTCGCACTGCTCTGAACGACATCTATGATGTCTCCCTTCGCCCGGCCCGGCACCGGGCGGTCATCACCCTGTTGGTCCTGGCCAAGCTGCGTGACGCCGGGATGGTGGTGGGCACGGTCATTCTGTTTCTGGCGAACACGCTATTGACCACCGGACTGACCATCCTGCAGGCGCGCGGCGCCGAGACAGTGCCCCAGCTCGGGTTCTTCGTCTCGACCCTGGGGCGTTATCTGACGGAGTTCCTCGCCTTCAGCTTCTCCGTTTCCCTGTTCTACGTCACCTACAGCTACGCGTCGGTGCGCCGTCTGCCCTGGAAAACGGCGTTGCTCGCCGCCACCTTCACGGCACTGTTGTTCGAAGTGGCCAAGCGGCTCTATGCGCTGTACCTCACCAATTTCGCCTCGTTCGAGGGTCTCGGCGGCGACGCCAATCTGGGTGCGATAGTGCTGTTCATCCTGTGGGTGTACTACACGGCCATTGTCTTTCTGTTGGGTGCCGTGGTGGCGGAGACCTGGGAGTTGAAAAAGATGCTCGACCGCCAGCGTGCTATTCTGGGCTGATCCTTTTCACCGTTCGGAGGTGGTTCACGTGTTGCAACCCATGGGTCGTGCCGTGCTGGTGGTGACTGTCGGTTTGGTGTTGGTCGGGTGCAAAACAGCGGGAAAGGTCACCGATTCGGCCGGCGGCAACTCGGCCGCGGAGCTCACCCAGGCCGACCTCGATGCCATTCGAGGCGTGGACTCCGCCTTCGCCGCGGCCGCCAATGCAGGGAATGCCGATTCAATTGCCCTGCTGTATGCCAACAACGCCGCCCTGCTTCCTCCTAATCTTCCTCCTCAAAAGGGCCGCACCGCCATCCGCACGTTCTGGGGAGGATTTTTCAAGGTATACACCGTTCGCTTCGAGATCGGCTCTGACGCGATGGAAGGACGGGGTGATCTCGCCTACAACATGGGACACTACCGCTTCACCGCGGTCCCCAAGGGCAAAGCCGATCCGGGCGTGGCAGACGAAGGGAAGTTCGTGGAAATCCTCAGGAAGCAGCCCAACGGCGGCTGGAAGTACGTGGTGGATATGTACAGCTCGAACCTGGCTCCGCAGCACTAGCATCGCGATTCCCACCCTGTTGGGGGTGGGTTATATTACCTGTGCCTCAGGTCCGAAGGGCGCCGGCGCGCGAACCGCGTCAGGACCTCGCCGGTAGCAGCGCTAAGCGATGCCCGGTGTCGCTTCGGGGTGCCTGAGGCACTTCTCTTTTTGGCCCGCTGATATGATCTCCCTCGCTCGCCGATACCGCCCCAAGCGTTTTTCCGACCTCCTGGTGCAAGACCATGTCGCGGCCGTGCTCCGTGGCGCCGTCTCCCGCGGCCGGGTGGGGCATGGGTATCTCCTGACTGGTCCCAGAGGGGTCGGGAAGACTACCGCCGCCCGCATCCTGGCCATGGCCCTCAACTGCGCCCAGCGGGACCCAACGGGGGATCCCTGTGGCGAGTGCGAGAACTGTCTTCGCATCTGGAACGGATCGGCCAATCTCGACGTGGTAGAGATCGATGCCGCCAGCAACCGCGGAGTGGAAGATGCCCGAGACCTGCGGGAGCGGGCCATGTACGCCGCGTCGCGGGAGGGCCACTCCAAGGTCTATATCATCGACGAAGCGCACATGCTGACCCGCGAAGCCTGGAATGCGCTGTTGAAGATTCTGGAGGAGCCGCCCCCCGGCGTGATTTTTGTCTTTGCCACCACCGAGCCCCAGAAGATCGCCGCCACCGCGGCACCGGTGATGTCCCGCCTTCAGCGGTTTGATTTCCGCCGGATCGGCCCCGGCGCCATTCGAGAGCGGCTCCAGCAGGTGCTCGCGCTGGAGGGGTTCCAGGCCGAGGACGATGCGCTCACGCTCATCGCGCGGCACGCCGATGGTGGGATGCGGGACGCGCTCTCGGTTCTCGATCAGTGCCTGAGCTTCGGCGATGGGATGGTAACGGCGGAGCGGGTCCGGGAGGTCCTGGGACTGGCCGATGACGAGTTGTTCGGAGAGCTGCTGCGGGCGGTGGCCGAGCGAGAACCCGGGGCGGTTTTTCCCCTGGTGGACCGGCTGTGTGACGCAGGCGTCGACCTCTCGGAGTTCATGTCCGGGGCCGCCGACGTGCTCCGTGCGCTGCTGATGCTGCAGGTGGGCGCGGAGCCGGAGGGCCTTACCGAGGCGGTCCGGGCCAGGCTGGAGGAGTACCGCAGCCGTTTGCAGCCGGGTGACGTGCTCCGAATGCTGCGGCTGCTGGCTGAAGACGAGAACAACATCCGCCGCAGCGTCAATCCCCGGCTCGCGGTCGAGACGCTGCTGCTTCGCTGGTCCTTGATGGACCGGGTGGTGGATCTGGAGAAGGTTCTACAAGCGGGGCAGCGGGGCGGCGGGGCAGCGGGGCAGGAGTCGGCAGGGCAACGGGGCAGTGGGGCAGCCGGGCAGGAATCAGCGCGGCAGCGGAGCGGCGTGGCGGCAGGGCAGGAGGGGGTCTCACCAGGCAGCGCTGTTGGTTCCGCGAACGCGTCGCCGGGCACAGCGGTTCCCACCGGCAACGCTGCCCCGCAGCCCCGCGGCCCCGCTGCCCCGCCTCCCACCGCCAAACTGGCTCCCTCCATCGAGGCTATTCGCGCCGGCTGGCCGGCGATAATTGTCGCCGCCCGGGTTCAGAGCCGCTTCCTGGGGGAGCTGCTGGCCGCGGTCGAGCCGGTTGACCTGGTACTGCCCTACCTGAACGTGGCGCTGGGGGAGCCCAACCAGTTGTTCGCCGAGCGGTTGGAGCAGGAGGCTGCCACGGTGGAGGAGATCCTCACCCGGAGCCTTGGCCAGCCCATTCGCTTGCGCCTCGTTGCCAATTCGGACCCGACTGAGGTCCCCCAGGCCCGGCCCAGGCGGATGTCTGACTCGAGCATCAAAGCGGACCGGCTGCGGGAGTTTCGGGCCAAGGATCCCGCCCTCGACACGGCGGCCGATGCGTTAGATTTGGAGATCGTAGACTGATGCAGGTGTAAAAGGTCTAGGGTCAACGGTCTAGGGTCGAGTTGTCCGACCAGCTGGAACCAACTTGACTCTGGACTTTAGACTCTAGACTCTAGACCCTAGACTCCTTGAACTATGGCTGGATTACCGGACGGCATGGCAGATCTTCAACAACTCTTTCAGCTGGGCCAGCAGATGCAGGGCCGGCTGCAGCAGCTCCAGACCGAGCTGGCAAACCGTACCATTGAAACCTCCTCGGGCGGCGGCATGGTGAAGGTCACCGCCGATGGCCGTGGCACCGTACGCGCGGTGTGGATCGATCCGAGTGTATTTGCGGATCATGATGCTGAATTTCTCAGCGATCTCGTGCTGACTGCGGTGGCCGAGGCTCAGCGCCGGGCGGCCGAGATGCTCCAGAGCGAAATGCGTAAGGTGCCCTCGCTGCCATTCGGCTCTCCTTTCTGACCGGTGAGCGCGATCGAAGAGCTGATCACCGAGCTTGCCAGGCTTCCGGGAATCGGTCGGAAGACGGCGCAGCGGCTCACCTTTCATCTTCTTCAGCAACCACCGGAACAGGTCGGGCGCCTCGCCTCGGCGCTCGCTTCCGTGACCGAGCGGGTCCGGCCCTGCAGTGAGTGTGGCAACCTCACTGAAGACCAGCCCTGTGCCATCTGCCAGGATCCTCGGCGGGATGCCGGAGTGGTCTGTGTCGTGGAGGAGCCCTCGACAGTGGGGGTGGTCGATCGCTCGACCGACTTTCGCGGCCGCTACCACGTTCTGGGCGGCCACCTGTCGCCCCTCGACGGGATTGGCCCCGAGTCACTCCGGCTGGACAGCCTGGTGCAGCGCGTGCGGCAGGGCGGCGTGCGAGAGGTGATTCTGGCGACCAATCCGTCGATGGAGGGCGAGGTCACCGCCACCTACATTCAGCAGCTGCTGTCAGGCATGGGCGTCAGGGTCACCCGCTTGGCGCGAGGGCTTCCCATGGGGGGAGACCTGGAATACATCGACGGCGTGACGCTGGCGCACGCCCTGGTTGCCCGGCAGGACGTCGGCTGATGCGGTCACGCGTCTGGGTGTTTGCCGGGGGAGTGGTGTTGGGAATAACCGGTGGCTGGCTCCTGGCCCAGCAGCGGCTCACCTATCACCGGCGCGATCTGTTCAGCCCCCGCCCGCTCCGCCGGCTGGCCGCGTTGGGCTTCCTGGCAGGGCAGAACGAGGTGGAAACCGTCCGCTTGCTGCGGGACTACCTGGCTTGGGAACGGCAGCCGATGCTCCGCAGACGGGCCGAGGCCATCGTACGGCGCATGGAGGCAACTCTGGCATGAGGTCGAGCCGGTGAGCGGCGCTTCGAGCTGGTCGTTTCGGGAAGACGACGCCCGAAGGATTCAGACAATCCTCAGCAGCTTTCTGGGCGAATCCAACGCCCGCACCGCGCTGATCGTCGACCGCACCGGCCAGATGGTTTCCACCGCCGGTGAGGCTCCCGCATTCGATGCCACCGCATTCGCCTCACTCACCGCCGCCGACTTCAGCGCCAACGACCAGCTGGCCCGGATGCTGGGCGAGTCCGAGTTCGGCGCCCTCTTTCACCAGGGTGAGCGGGAGTCGATGTATCTGGCGGACATTGCCCGTCGCGTCATCCTGGTGGTGCTGTTCGACAACCGAACCACCCTGGGACTGGTCAAGCTTCGGGTGAAAACCGCGGTGGTCCAGCTGAATCAGGTGTTCACCGACATGTTCAATCGCGACGGTACCAGCGCGCCCGGGGTAGAGTCGGAGTTTCTGGGCGAATCCAACGCCC
>DATFQK010000307.1:0-6953 GCA_035264345.1 Gemmatimonadales bacterium
CCCACCCCATTCCTCCCGCCATGATGGCCCCGACCACCGCGCAGCGGCGATCTCGGCTCAGGACAGACTACGGGCGCCGAGGCGAGTACAGGCGAGTACAGATGTTCATCCCGGCAAAAAACACCTGAGCCAACGCCATCCAGGCGAGGCCATTGGAGAGTCGAAGGGCGCGGACAGAACGGAGAGCAGGGTAACGGCGCCGCACGGGACCGGCGATTGCCATGGGCTGTAAAGTAGTTCACCATCCAGTATGGACCCCGACGAATTTCGGCGGCACGCGCACGAGCTGGTCGACTGGATGGCCGACTACCTCGAGCGGGTCTCGGACCTTCCGGTGACGCCTGGCGTGGTGCCGGGCGACATCGCTCGCCGGCTCCCCTCGTCACCGCCGGAACAGGGTGAGCGGTTCGAGCAGCTCTTTGCCGACTTCCAATCGCTCGTGCTGCCTGGAATGACGCACTGGAATCACCCCGGCTGGTTCGCGTATTTCCCGGGCAACAACAGTCCGCCGTCGATTCTCGCCGAGATGCTCACTGCCACGCTCGGCGCCCAGTGCATGTCGTGGGCGACCTCACCCGCAGCAACCGAGCTGGAGCAGGTCACCTTGGATTGGCTTCGGCGGATGCTGGGGCTGCCCGAGACATTCGTGGGGGTGATCCAGGATACTGCCTCGACCGCTACCCTGGTGGCTCTGCTTTCGGCGCGGGAGCGGGCGAGCGGGTACTCCGCCGGCGAGCACGGAATGGCTGATAGCGGCAAACTCACGGTCTACGCTTCGGCCCAAGCGCACTCCTCGGTGACGAAGGGTGTACGGCTGGCCGGGTATGGACTCGATCAGCTGCGCCTGATTCCGGTGGACGCCGCCTTCGCGATGAGGCCGGATGCTCTGGCCCACGCGGTGTCGGCGGACCTCGCGTCGGGTTTTCGGCCCGCGTGTGTGGTAGCCACGGTCGGTACCACCTCTTCCACTGCCGTCGACCCGCTGCATTCCATAAGTGAGGTATGCCGGCCCCACGGCATCTGGCTGCATGTGGACGCGGCGTACGCCGGCACCGCCGCCATCGTTCCCGAGCTGCGGCACTACTTCGACGGCATGGAGCAGGCGGACAGTCTCGTGCTCAACCCGCACAAGTGGATGCTGGTCAACTTCGATTGCAGCGCCTATTACGTCCGCGACCGCGACGCCTTGCTCCGCACCTTCCAGCTCACGCCGGAGTATCTCCGAACCGAGCACGATGATAAAGTCGTCAACTACCGGGACTGGGGGATTCAGCTCGGGCGGCGGTTCCGCGCCCTCAAGCTGTGGTTCGTGATCCGGAGCTACGGAGTGGAGGGACTGCGGGCCCTGGTGCGTAAACACGTCGCTCTGGCGCGGGAGCTGGCCCAATGGATCGAGGCGACTCCTGGCTTCGAGTTGGTGGCTCCGGTGCCGTTCGGGCTGGTGTGCTTTCGGTATTGTCCAGCGGGACTGGGGGAGGCTGCGATCGATGAGATCAACCGGAGGTTACTGGCCCAGGTCAACCAGACACGACGGGTCTATTTGACCCATACCGAGCTGAACGGGCGGTACGTGATCCGACTGGTCATCGGCCAGCGGCAGACGGAGCGGGAGCACGTGCAAGCGGCGTGGCGCCTGGTTCAGGAGGCCGCCGCGAACCTGAAGCCGCGGGCGGTTGGGTAAACGGAAGAAGGAAACGCCGATCAGCCGGCCAGAACGGCTTCGCTGGGCAGCAATAGGGATCGCAGGTAGTGGGCGGTGCGGGAATCGGAGACTTCGGCGACATCCTCAGGGCTTCCCTGAGCGACTACCCGGCCCCCGGCAGGACCGGCTTCGGGGCCGAGATCAATAACCCAATCGGCTCGCTTCACCACATCCATGTGATGTTCGATGACCACCACCGTGTGGCCGGCGTCGACCAGCCGGTCGAGCACGTGAATCAGCACCCGTACATCGTCGAGATGGAGTCCCGTAGTGGGCTCGTCCAGAATGTACAGCTTGCGGCCTTCCCGCTTGCCCGCCTGCAGCAGCTCGCGGGCAATCTTCAGCCGCTGCGCCTCCCCACCAGACAGGGTGGTGGCGGGCTGCCCCAGTCGTAGGTAACCGAGCCCGACTTGCTGCAGCTGCCAGAGCGCGGCACCGAGGCGGGGCTGATGCCGGAAGCGGGTGACTGCCTCGTCAACCGTCCACTGCAGCACGTCGTGAATGGAGCGGCCCTGGATCCTCACGTCGAGCACATCGGGCCGATAGCGTGAGCCGCCGCAAGCCTCACAGGGAACGAACACGTCGGCCAGAAAGACCATCTCCACCTGCACATGGCCGGCGCCCTCACAGGACTCGCAGCGGCCCCCCGCCAGGTTGAATGAAAACGTGGCCGAATTGTATTTGCGCTGCCGGGCCAGAGGCTGGGCCGCGAAGAGCTCCCGAATCTCGTCGAAGGCGCGGATGTAGGTCACCGGATTGGACCGGGGCGAGCGGCCGATGGGTGACTGATCGACCAGAAGAACATCCTGGAGAAACTCCCATCCGGTGAGCGACCGTACCTGTCCCACGGGCTCGCCCAGGTGAGACTTTGCCGAGTGCTCTCCTCGGAGCCGGGCCTCCAGCTGCCGGTAGATCACATCGTGAAGCAGGGTGCTTTTGCCGGAGCCGGAAACGCCGGTCACCGCCGTGAGCGTGCCCAGCGGGATGTCCACGTCCACGTCCTGCAGGTTGTGCAGGGTGGCGCCCCGCACCCGGAGCCACTGTGGCCCTGGCGGCCGCCGGATGCTCGGCACGGCGATCCGTTTCTGTCCGGTGAGATACTGTCCAGTGAGCGAGGTTCTCGCGGTGTGAACCGGCCCCGCGTGGACCACTCGTCCGCCGTTCTCTCCCGAGCCGGGGCCCAGCTCGAGCATGAAATCAGCCTGCTGAATGGCGGCCAGATCGTGCTCCACCACCAGCACCGTGTTGCCAGCATCGCGCAGCCGCCGCAACAGGCCGAGCAGCCGGTCGGTATCCCGCGGGTGCAAACCGACCGAGGGCTCGTCCAACACATACAAGGTATCCACCAGGTTAGCGCCGAGCGCATTGGAGAGAGAGATGCGCTGCGCCTCCCCACCGCTGAGGGTGCGGGTCTGCCGGTCCAGCGTGAGATAACCAAGGCCGACGTCGCAGAGAAAGCCGAGCCGCGCATCGAGCTGCTCCACAATCAGCTGAGCTATCTCGCGCTCGGTCTCGTTAAGGGCGAGCTGGCGGATCCACTGATGAATGGCTTCGAGCGATCGCGCCGCCACCGATCCGATCGTATCCTGGCCGATCCGGATCGCCAGCGCGTCGGGGTTCAGCCGGCGGCCCCCACAGTCCTCACAGGTCTTGGCGAGCTGATACTGGCGGAGGAAGACGCGGATGTACTGCTTGTAGCGCTTCTCCTCGAGCCCCTTGAGAAAGGGGAAGATCCCGACGAATCGCCCTTTGCGCCCATAGAGCAGCTCCCGGCGGTGAGCGGCCTTCAGCTTGGACCACGGCTTGTCGGGATCGGCGTCAATCGAGCGGGCAAAGTCGAGCAGAATACGGCGGCGAGACTCGTACCTCGGCTTGGTCCAGGGGTCGATGGCGCCTTCGGCCAGACTCTTTTCGGGGTCGCAGACGATCAGGGATTCATCGTACTCCAGCACCGCGCCGAAGCCGTTGCAGTGGGCACAGGCGCCCCGGGGATTATTGAACGAGAACAGCGCCGGGGTGACCGTCACCGAAGGTGTATCGCAGTGGCTGCAGGCGGGAAATTCAGTGTATCGCAGTCGGCTAGACGTGGCTGTCCCCTCCAGCAATACCACCGCGATGCCCTCCCCCTCCTGGAACGCCGTGGCAATGGCCTCGCACATGCGTCCGACTGAGCCGGGCTCGACCAGCAGGCGATCGACCACTACCAGCAGCTCGCTCGCACGGGTGAGGTCGAGGGTCGAGGGCAGATCTTCCAGATGATGGTGGGCTCCGTCGGCCACCACGCGCACAAAGCCGAGCGCGCGGAGGTTTTCCACTACGGCGCTATGGGTCAGGCGAGCCACCGGCGGGAGCGGAAAACACACCTGGACCCGGCCCTCGCCCTGTGCCACCACCTCATCGGCCGCAGCCTCAGGCGTGTCTTTCCGCACCGGGCCGCCGCAGCGCCGGCAGTAGCACCGTCCTACCCGGGCCCAGAGCAGCCGAAGGTAGTCGTAGACCTCGGTCGCGGTACCCACGGTGGAGCGGCTGGAGATCACGGGATTCCGCTGCTCAATGGCGACCGCGGGAGCTATCCCCTCCAGCCGGTCGACCAGCGGCTTCGGCATCCGGTCCAGGAACTGCTTGGCGTAGGTGGAGAGCGACTCTATGTAGCGGCGCTGTCCCTCGGCGTAGAGGGTGTCGAACGCCAGGGTACTCTTACCCGACCCGGATGGACCCGTAACCACGATCAAGGCGCGATGCGGCAGCTCAACACTGATATTCCGGAGATTATTCTGCCGGGCGTTGACGATACGGATATGTGAGTCGGGCATGTTTAAAAGTAGTCGGGAAGGTCGGGAAGGACGGGAAGGACCCTTTCCCATCCTTCCCGTCCCTCTTTAGGCCCCGCTAAGTTCCACGCCAATGCCCCGTCTCCTGACGCCCAAGCTGCTGCTGCGCGGCTTCGAAGTGTTCGCGGTCGCGTCCCTGCTGGGCTTTGGGGCCACTCTCCTCTACGGCAACGACCTTCCTGCATTCCTGGCCGCAGTGCGGCGGCTGCACTGGATCTGGATCCTGGTGGGCCTGGGGCTGGCCTCGATGGACTGGATCGGCGGAGGGCTCCGCCTCTGGGTGGTAGCCCGGCATGTGTTTCCAAAGCCTCCGCTCAAGGGCCTGATCCTGGCCGGAGGCATGGGAGCCTGGGCGGGCTACATCACCCCGCTCAACACCGGGGCCGGGCCAATGACGATGTACACCATGCGGCGCTACGGGGTGCCTCTGCCGGTGGCGGTCACGTCGACCTTCATGAGCTTTGTGGCCACTGTGTTGTTCTTCGCCATCGCGGGGCCTCTGGCGGTGTTCTTTGGTGCCGGGCGATCGCTGGGACAGCGGGGCAACGTGCTGGGTCTGTCCCTGTTCGATCTGTTCCTCGGCAGCCTCAGCATCATCGCCGGGATTGGGGTGCTCATGGCGGTGGTGTTTTTCTTCCCCCGCTTTGTGCGCGATCTGATACACCGGGCGGCCGAATGGATCGGCCGCCGGAGCCAGAGATTCGCGGTGCGCTTGACCAAGCTGCAGGCCGGCATCGATCAGGCCCATGAGAGTGTGGTCGCGTTCAAGAGTCTCCGGGGGTGCGTGGCGCTGTTCTGGGCCACCGTTCTGTCGGGACCCTCTCATGCGAACAAGCTGCTGGCGGGATATGTGGCGCTCAGAGCGCTCGGCATCCACACGAACTTCGTGGACATCCTGCTGGTGCAGACGCTGGTCATGTTTCTCTTGTACTTCGCTCCCACTCCCGGCGCCTCCGGCGTGGGCGAGCTGCTCTCGGCCGCCGTGATGTCGTCCTATGTGCCCCGGGAGCTCACTCCCATCTACATTCTGCTCTGGCGATTGACCCTGAGTTACTTCACCTTGGCCTTCGGTTTCCTGGTCTTCTCCTCCTGGGTGCGGCAGGGACTCCGAGGCGTGGAGGACCCGATCCTGGTGGAACCCGCAGGCTAACGTACGAATGCGATGAGCGAACAGGACGAAGTCCTCGACCGAGGCTACGACGCGGCGCTGCTTAGGCGCCTGCTGACCTATCTACGGCCCTATCGTGCTCTGACCGGGCTGGCGGTCCTGCTTCTCCTGGCCGGCGCGGGGCTGGCGCTGGTGGGACCGGCTCTCACCCAGCGCGCGCTCGATATTGCCATTCCGAACCACGATTCCGCGCTGCTCGGCCGTCTGGCCGCGATCTTCCTGGCCGCTCTCCTCCTCGACTTCGGTGTGGAGTATGGGCAGACCCTCCTGACCGCGTACGTCGGGCAGCGGGTGATGTACGACCTCCGGATGCAGATCTTCACCCATCTGCAGCGGCTCAGCATCGGTTACTTCGATCGAAACCCGGTTGGCCGCCTCATGACCCGGGTGACTTCCGACGTCGAGACGCTGAACGAGCTGTTTTCCTCCGGGGTCGTCACGGTGTTCGGGGACGTGTTCACCCTGCTGGCGATCATGACGATGATGCTGCTGGTGGACTGGCGTCTCGCGCTGGTGACGTTCTCGGTCATTCCGCTGGTCTGGCTCACGGCGACGATCTTCCGTCGTCGGGTCCGAGAAGCATTCCGCGACATCAGGGTGCGGCTGGCACGGCTGAACGCGTATCTGCAGGAGCGCCTCTCGGGCATGCGGGTCATCCAGCTGTTCGGACGGGAGCAGGACTCCGCCGCACATTTCGCCGCGCTCAACCGAGACCACCTGCAAGCCCATCTTCGCTCCATCACCGTCTACGCCGTCTTCTTTCCGGTGGTGGAGGTGCTCACGGCCGTCGCCATGGCACTTCTCCTGTATTACGGGGGTCTTCGGACGATTCGAGGGACCCTGACGGTGGGTGTACTGGCGGCTTTTATTCAGCTCACCCGCCGCTTTTTCCAGCCGCTGCAGGACCTATCCGAGAAGTTCAATCTGCTGCAGAGCGCCATGGCCTCGTCGGAGCGCGTGTTCGCGCTGCTGGACGAGCCGGTGACGGTACTCGAGCCCGAGCGTCCGTTAGGCCTCAATCAGGAAGTCAGGGGCGACGTGCGGTTCGAGAACGTCTGGTTCCGCTACTCCCCTGAAGGTCCCTGGGTTCTGCGCGACGTCAGCTTTACCGCCTCGCCGGGTCAGACCCTGGCTCTGGTGGGCCATACCGGGGCGGGGAAAACTTCCATCGTGAGCCTGCTGCTCCGCTTCTACGATCCAGAGCGGGGACGCATTCTCCTGGATGGCATGGATATTCGGCAGCTCTCTACGT
>DATFQK010000308.1:0-4007 GCA_035264345.1 Gemmatimonadales bacterium
CAGGAATGCCACCGTGCCCGGGGTCGGCTCGTACGAGGCCAGCAGATCGAGTCGGAAGCCATTGAACTCTGTCGTCGGCTGGGCCACACCGCCGACGAACAGGGAGTCATCCGAGGCTGGATCGATCAGGGTAGCGCGCCGCTCCGATCGGTATTCGCCGATGGCGCGGAAGAACAGAGCCCGATTCGGCTGGTACTCCAGCTTGAGCCGGGGAATGGTCGAGCGGGCGAACTCACTCCCGTCCAGGCGATAGAGCCGGAAAACCGTGGCCAGAGCTGCCACCCGAATGGTGGTAGTGGGACGGAGATCGAGCGTCCCCCGGAGCTGCCAGCCGGTGCCGGTGGTGCCCTCCTCGAAGATGGCGCTATGCCCACGCCCATAGGTGACCTCCGCTCCGAGCTTTCGCCAGGTGGGAGTGGTGACCTTGACCTGGCCGGTGAACCCGGAGAAGTCCTCCGGGAAATACGCCGGACCAGCGGCACTCCCGACGGTATAATCGGCAAAGCTCGAATCCTGGAAGTCGACGAAATTTCGTTCGCCATGTCCGTTCAGCTCCCAGCCGCCTCGCAGCTGAAAGGTGGCATCCATCTGCTCCCGCCCTTCGATGGCGGGCTCGAAGCCAAACTGGTTGTAGGCCCAGATCCGCTCAGGCCCAAAAAACACGGTGAGATTCTCCAGCAGCGCGCGCGGCGCGCCGTACCAGGTAAAGCGGTTGAAGGCGTGGCCGGTGACCACATTGCTCCGGAGCCGATTGACGAATCCGGCCTGAGCGTCGAACCCCTGGCCCTGACCGTTCAGTAAATAGTTGAAACCCCAGGAGCGGCCGGTCCGGTCGAACTCGGCCTGCCAGATGGGAGCGTCCACGGATGAGTCTCTGGTGCTGGTCCAGGAGCGGCCATACTGGAACTGGGTGTAGTAGAGTCCCCAGACATAGCGGAAGTCGCCGGCCAGGACGCGATTGTGGTTATCGGTCTGATCCCGGTTGGTGAAGGTGACCCCGGCAATGGAATTGCGTCCGAAGTCACGCCGTAACCGGGTGATGTTGAACCAGGCGTCTGAAGCGCCGGTCTGGTCTACAGCGGTCAGGTGGGCCAGTCCCAGCTGCCCGAACTTGCCGGTGAACTTGGCGCCAGCCTTGGGATTCACGATTCGCCGAGTGTAGACCAGCGTCTGAGGAGATCCGAACAGCTCGATCCCTTCCAGAAAGAAGGGCCGCTTCTCGGGAAAGAAGAGCGCAAACCGCTCGTTGACCGTGACCTGACCCTCGTCGCTCTCCACCTGGCTGAAATCGGGATTCATGGTCGCGTCCAGCGCGTAGCTACTGAATCCGAGCCGCAGGTTGAGGCCGGCGTCGGGATTGAGATCTTCCCGCACAAAATCCTCGGTCACTGCGTCGCGGGCCCCGGCCGCGGTGGCGGTCACGAAGGGCTGCGCTTCCACCGTCACACCGTGGCGCATGTCGTGGAGTCCGCCCAGCGCGCCTTCCTGTCCCAGAAAGCTGGCGTTGGCCCGGCGAACGTCGGTCCACGTGTCGGTATAGCCGGTGCGTTGCACCACCCGGGTGACATTGAACCCCCAGCTCTGAGGATTGCTTCCCGGATAACGCAGACTCTTGAACGGAATCCGGATCTCCACCTGGAACCCACGCTCGGTGATTCGTCCCTTCGAGTCCCAGGTGAAATCGGGATTTTTGTCGGTGCTGCCGGGGATCAGGCTGCTGACCTGGCCCGAGCCCTCGCTGCGCACGCCGTCGGTTTGCGCCCCCAGCGGGTTCACGCCGAAGAAGAAGGCCCGCCGCCGGTCATGAAAAGTGTCGAGATCGAGGACTACATGGTCCTCATTGTCGATGTTGTCCCGGTCCGCCACGGTGGCCCGAATGCCTCGCGGATTTCGGTCGTAGGCAATGACGCCGAAATAAATGGCATCGGCCGCGTACCAGACCCGTACTTCCGTCTGTTCCTCTGCCAGCCGGCCATCCACCGGCTGGTACTGCCAGAATCCGGTGAGCCGCGTGGCGCGCGACCAGACCGGCTCATCGAGGTTGCCATCGATCTGGACCGCGCTTTCCAACCGGGGGATCTCGGCCGTGGGCGAGCCCTTACCCATGACAGTCAGGGCAGAGCCCGAGCCGGGAGCCTGAATCAGCAGCAGGAGCGCGAGCACCATGTGTTAGTGATTCGATGTGCAGAGTGCCGGGAACGGCGAGCAATGTACTGGAATTACGCGGGAACTTCGATGGTAGTTCCAGCATCCCCCGGTGATTGTCGCTATGACAATTTCACACCGCGGAGCTGGTTACGGCCGGTGTGCCCCAATAGCGCCGAAGCGAGCTGATGATCACAGGCAAACCGCGGAATACGCAGAAAACCAGGGCGACCCAGGCAGTGACTTGGAGCACCCGCATCATCCAGGGAACCTCCTGAGGCAGGCCGGTGTCCGGGCCGAAGCCGCTGAATGCTTGCGCCAGGGCCAGCCCGCAGAAGGTGACGACTTTGGTGACGGCGTACCCGGTGCGCATGACGGTCGAGCCCACCAGAAAGCGCCCCAACGTAGACCGATGTTGCGCGAAAGGCGCCGTCCCCTGCCCTACACCAATGCTGCGCAGCGCATCGGTCAGGGTGGTGCGGGCGATGATGATCAGTGGAATTGCCAGCGGGATCATACCCAGATCGGCAAAGCAGACCCACAGCACCAGCTCGTAGGTTCGGTCCGCCGCGATATCGAGCACGCTGCCAAAGAGACTGCTCTGCCCGGTCTTGCGAGCGACGATGCCGTCCACCGTGTCGAGCATCAATCCCACGAAGAGGAGACCAACGCCGGCGAGCCGTGCCGCCGGAGACCCGAGATAGAGGATCAGGATGTTGACCAGCAGGAGCGGAAAGCGCGATAGCGTGATCCAGTTGGCCAGCACGGCTTGCCTCCAGAAGAGGTGGAAGATCGCGCTACATCGAGACTATCTCCGGCTGCCCCTTTCTGCCGGCGCGTAGGAGCCATGCTCGAGGTCTTCCAGCACGCTCGGCCTGAACGGCCGCCAACCCAGAAGATTCTCCGCCTTCTTGCCCGATGCCTGCTGATCCAGAACCAGCGCGTCGGCGGAGGGGCCAAGCTTGCCCCGCGCCTGTTCCAGCGGCCATGCGGCGGTTTTGCCGCCTGCGCCCGCGCCACGGCTGGCCGCAGCGGCTACCTCGGCAACTCTGAAGGCCGGTCCACTGACCCCGAGCAGCAGAGTGCCCGGAGGCGCCTTCTCCAGCGCCAGGAAATACAGCTCAGCCAGATCGTCTACGTGAACGAAGGACCACCGATTCTCTCCGGTGCCGACATAACGCGCCGCGCCTTCTTTCTGCGCCGACTCGACGAATCCGGCCGGAATCCCTCCGCCCCGTCCATATACAATGGCGGGCCGGATCACTATGCTGCGGACCCCGCGGCCCGATGCCTGAAGCACCCGGTCTTCTACCGCCTGTCGCCAGCTCACGATCTGTGCCGGCCTGGGGGGCGAGGTTTCGTCCACCACTTTGCCGCCGGTGTCGCCGTGAGACCAGATGCCGCTGGTATAAATGACTGGCTTGTTGCTGCCGGATAACGCCTCCAGAATGGCGTCTATGGCGGGCCCATCGATGGCGGGGTCGTAGGTTGTCGCCAGGCTGATCACGCCGTCGGCCTCGCGAGCCGCGCCGGTTATGCTTCGGGGATCGCTGAAGTCGCCCGGCACCCCGCGAATGCCCGTAGCGGCAAGCTTGGCGGCAGCAGCGTCGCTTCGGGCCAGTGCGCTCACTTCATGCCCTGCAGCCCGAAGCCGCTCAGCCACGGCGCTGCCGATGTATCCAGTGGCGCCGGTCAAAAATACCTTCATACTTGCATATCCTCAGGTAAGGGACAGAACGTTGACTGAATCCTATAGTACACCGAATCAACCGGCAGGCGCTCCCGCCTCCACCGTGGACCCGGTCCCTGGCGTTCAGGTTCGTGACGCCCGGGCAGACGACGCGCGGAGCTGGGCCACACTG
>DATFQK010000309.1:0-3999 GCA_035264345.1 Gemmatimonadales bacterium
AAATGCGCCGCCGGCCTGGTCGCACCTCGGATGGGCTGATCCGCGTCAATGAATTGATGGCAACGATGCAGATGGTGCACGTGCGCGATCACACCGCGACCGGCGTGCTGCTCACCGTCGTGTCTCCCGATATCCCGGCCGGCACCGATGTCATGCAGGTGGCCAAGCTGCCTCAGTAAGAGGGGGAGTGGGGAAGAGGGGAAGCAGACAAGAGAACGGAACAACAACAGAACAACAACAGATCAGGGATCGAAGCCGTCAGGTTTCGGTCCCTTCTTTTTCCCGGTTCCCGTTCAAGTCCGACTTGCGGCATTGCTCCTGCGGCTTCCACCCATCCCCACCTGCCCGCTTCCCCACGTCCCAGCTTCCCCGCTTCCCCGCCTACACCCCAGTTCTATATTGCGGGGCGTTCAGCTGCCGGCAGCCCCCCCTCACCTGTGGAGAAATGGAAATGCGGAGACGTGAAGCATGAGTGGCCGGGTACTGGTAACGGGTGGGGCAGGCTTCATTGGATCCCATATCGCAGAAGCGTATCTCGCCGGAGGCTGGGAGGTTGTGGTGCTGGACGATCTCTCCAGGGGTCATGAGAGAAACGTTCCCCAGGGCGCCCGCTTCGTGCGGGCAGACATCCGCTCGCCCGAGGCGCGACGCACTATCGCTACCGGTCGCTTCGATGTCATCAACCATCACGCGGCGCAGATCGATGTGAGGGTCTCGGTCGATCGGCCGGCATTCGACAGCGAGATCAACGTGGTCGGGTTGGTCAATTTGCTCGAGGGCGCGGGCGAGGGCGGGGTGCGGAGGTTCATCTTTGCGAGCAGCGGCGGCGTGGTCTATGGGGACCCGGAGGTCATTCCCACTCCGGAGACCGCCCCCAAGCTCCCGATCTCACCCTATGGCGTGAGCAAGCTCTCGGGCGAGTACTACCTGCGGGCTTTGGCGGCCCTCCGCGGGTTCGAAGGAATTGCTATGCGTTACGCCAATGTGTTCGGCCCCAGGCAAGATCCCAAATCTGAGGCCGGAGTAGTTTCGATCTTCGTGTCCCGGCTACTCGCCGGTGAGCCTCTCGTGGTGTTCGGGGACGGGAAACAGACCCGGGATTACGTGTTCGTGAAGGACGTGGCCCGGGCCAACGTTCTGGCCAGCACCGCGCCGGCGCCTCAGGGCACCGCATTCGACACCCCGGCCTTCAACATCGCAACCTCCCGGCAGCGCAGCGTGCTCGAGCTGGCCCAGTCAGTTGGAGGGGTGATGGGCCAGAAGAAACCGCGGATGGAGTTTGCTCCGCCTCGAGCCGGCGAGCTCTTCCGCAGCGCGCTGGATGTGAGCAAGGCCAAAAAAGTCCTGGGCTGGACGCCGGAGTATGCCTTCGATGACGGTCTGCGGGAGCTGGTGGACTGGTTCAAAACGGAGGCGACGTGATCCAGCAATCGGGAGGCGCGGTTCCCCAGTCCCCGCTCGAGCTGATCCTCTCCTCGAGCCCAGAGACGAAGATCGTTCTCCTGGTTACCGCGCTGTTCTCTCTGGTGTCCTGGTTCATCATCATTCTCAAGTGGTGGCAGTTTCGGAAGCTCAATCGCCAGGCCGACCGCTTCTTCACCGAAATGGAGCGCACGACCAGGCTCAAGGATGCCTACCATGCGGTCATGAAGCTGCCGCCCTCGCCTTACAACCGGCTGTTCCGGGAGGCGGTGACGTTCTATTCGGAGCTGCGCCCGGGGGCGCTCCGCGACGAGCGAGGCGCCGACCGAAGCACGCTGACCATGACCCAGCTCGAGGCCTTGAAGATGGTGTTGGGCAAAGAAGTGGCGGCTGAGCGCGATCTGCTGGGGCATTACATCCCCTGGCTCGCCACCATCGGCTCAGTCAGTCCGCTGCTCGGCCTGACCGGAACCGTGTTCGGCATTATGAGTGCGTTTATCGGCATTGCCTCGAAAGGGTCAGGCAACCTTGCTGCGGTGGCACCGGGCGTGGCCGAGGCCCTGGTGGCGACGGCGGGCGGTCTGGTGGCTGCAATCCCGGCGGTGATTGCCTACAACCTCTACGTCAATCGGACCCGGCTGTTTGCCGGCGAGCTCGAAGGTTTTGCCAACGAGCTGATCGGGACCATGGCCCGGGAGGGACTGGTCTGATGGCCGCGAGTCTTGGCGGGGGGTTAGGCAGTCAGCGGGGTGAGCTCCCGTTGATGGCAGACGTCAATGTCACCTCGTTGGTAGATGTTATGCTCGTGCTCCTGATTATCTTCATGATTACGGCACCGATCATGCAAGGCGGGGTTGACGTTGAGCTTCCCCGCGCTGAGGCCCGACCTCTTTCCCCCAAGGAGGGCATGGTGGTGACGGTAAATCGGGACGGTCGCATTTTCATTGATCAAACCCCCGTGTCCTACACTGATTTCCGGGTCACCTTTCGGTCGCTGGTGGCCACCCGCAAGCCGAGTGGGGTGTACCTCCAGGCGGACGCTCGAGTGCCCTATGGCGAGGTGATACGGGTGTTGGCGGTAATCCGGACTGCTGGAGTGCAGAACGTGGGACTCGTGGCCGCCGAGGAAGAATCGTCGTGAAGATTCGGAGTTCCGACCGGGAGCCGCCGGGTCGTGCGGCCGGAATGGTCGGGACCCTCCTGGTACATGCGGCTGCGGTCGGATTTCTTCTCGGCACGGTCAAGCCGAGCAAGGCATCTCCCCCGACCTATGCCGTAGATCTGGTCGCAGCTCCCGCGCCGACCCAGAAGCGACTGGCCCGCGAGGCGCTGCCCACGCCGCCACCGGAAGAAAAGCCGGCCCCGGTCAAGCCAACGCCACCGAAGCCGACAAAGGTGCCGGCACCCCCCAAGCCCAAGACGCCGCCGCCACGGACCGAAGAGAAGAAGGAGCCGCCACCAAAAACCACGTCGCCGGCCACTCCTGCTCCCGGAGAGACGCCCAGCACCGGCAGCGATGTGGCGACGATCAAGACGCCGGGACTGGCGTTCCCCTATCCGGAATACCTGCGGAACATCGTGACCCAGATCTACCAGCGCTGGGACCGGGCGTCGGCCAATCAACGAAACTTCGCGGAGATCAGCTTCTTGATTCTGAGGGATGGATCCGTGCGGGACATCCATTTCGTCACTCGTTCGGGCAGCTTTGCGTTCGACCTGAACGCCCAGGGAGCTGTCGAGGCCGCGGGCAATACCCGCGCCTTTGGCCCGCTGCCCGATGGCTGGGATGCGGACGTGCTCCCGGTGAGCTTCTACTTCAAGCCGACTCAATGATCAAATTTCCGTTTTTTCTGATGGTCTTTGTCGCAACCGCGGGAACGGTGATGGCGCAGGACACGACCCGAGTGGAGGAGGGCGTCCGGATCGGCGTGGATTATCGGCCAGGGATGCGTCCCGGTCTGGTGGTCGTGCCCGGTACCGGGCTCGACTCCCTGCGCGCCATGGTGCGGCGCGACCTGGATTACACCGACCGCTTCGAGATGATCACCGTGGCCGATCTGCCCCAGGGTTCGGCCAGTGGTCGCGGGTCCGCCGAGGCGGCGTCAGGAGTGAACTACGATCTGTACCGATCGCTCGGTGCGCAGTTCGCGGTGGAGCTGGTTCCCGCATCGAGCGGGGTGACCGCCCGGCTGCACGATCTCGGTGAAGCCAAGTTGCAAAGCCAGAAATCGGTGATGCTGCCTGCCACGACAGCGGGCGACTTTCGCCTCGAGGTCCACCGCTTGTCCGATGAAGTGGCGCGCTGGGCCAGCGGTAGCCCGGGAGCCGCGGCGAGTCGCCTCATGTTTGTATCCGGCGGTCGGGTATATCGGGTCGACAGTGATGGGCAGGAGATTGCGCCCCTCACTCCGGCCGGGCAGACCTCGCTGTCGCCAGCCTGGTCGCCCGATGGTCAGCGGCTGGCTTTCACCCAGATGGGCGAAGGCAAAGGCGGGATCGTGGTGCAGCCGCTGAGCGGAGGAGCAGGTTTCACCGTTCCGGGCTCCCAGACGGCACTCAATATCACCCCCACCTTTT
>DATFQK010000310.1:0-3626 GCA_035264345.1 Gemmatimonadales bacterium
ATTGGCTCGGAAGTAGGGGGAGAACAGGTTCCGGCTGTTGAAGCGGAAAACCGGTCCTGCCGAGAGCGATACCGCACTGGCCGATTTTGTGGCACCCTGAATGGACTGGCAGGTAGTGATGACGTCCGCGGCTCCAGAGGAGAATACCATGCGGCAGCTGTCTTCGAATCCCAATCCGATCAGAAAGGCTTCCGCCGCAATCCCGAGATTGTCTCCGGGGAAATAGGTTCCGGTGAAGCCGAGCGCGAGACTGGACCGAATCTGACGGGCCAAGGCCATGGTGTCAGTCAGCGTGATGAACTGGACCGGTTGGGCATCCACCTCCCAGAGATCGGTGCCTCGGACCACTCCACCGGAAATGGTGAATATGAGCCGCGCCTGATCTTTGGTTTGGCTCCAGGCAGGCTGGGCCCAGAGGCAGCCCACCAGGGTCAGGGTTCCGCAGACGAGCCTTCCCACCGCCATCAGCCCCCCAGGAATTGGTGGTCCACCGCGAGACAGCGATCCATTACTACCGCGATCCCTGCCTCTTCCAGCTTGCGGGCAACCTCGGGATGGCGAATGCCTACCTGCATCCAGACCAGCTGCGGCTGGACCTCGAGCAGCTGCTCCAGCAAGGCTGGAACGTGCTCCGAGCGGCGGAAAATATTTACGATGTCGATGGGACCCGCCGCAGCCGCGGCGGAGCGGAGATCGGGATGCACCGGCTCCCCCAAGGTCACGCCTCCAGCGGGGTGGACCGGAATGATGGTGTAGCCCGCACGCTGGAGATACGCGGCCACTCCGTGACTGGGTCGGTCAGGCTTTCGGCTGAGGCCGACTACGGCAATCCGACGTGCGTTTCCGACGAGCTCTGCCAGGCGGGCTCTTTCGGGTGGCACCCTCAGCGGGCTCCGTGGCGCTGAGGATGACCGCTCACCGCCCGCCCCACCAGAATCATGCCGCTTCTCCGCGCGATCTCGACCGCCAGGGTGGAGGGAACCGATGGCGTGGCCACGTACGCCAGGCCCGCACGCGCGGCCTTGAATGCCAGCTCGGCCGAAATGCGTCCGGTGACCAAGAGTCCCATGCCCTGGACCGGGCGGCGGGCCAGCAGTGCCGCTCCCAGCGACTTATCCACCGCATTGTGGCGGCCGATGTCTTCGGCGTGGGCGACCAGCTCCTGCGACGCAGTATCGACCAGCGCGGCGGCATGAATCCCTCCGGTGTCCTTGTATCGCTCGCCCCTGGCGAACAGCGCCTTGAACAGGGCCCGCAGCTGGTCCACTTCGGGGACAACACCTCGCGCCGGCTGAGCCTCGATGGTGGCAGGGTCCGCCAGAAAGGTGGAGACGGCACCACAGCCGGATGCCAACACAGACCGGCGGTTTTCGCCCTGCACAGCGAGCAGCCGCTCCTCCGGGACTTCAGCCCAGAATCCAAGATCGGTGGCGCAAGGACGCAGGTGCACCTGGTCGATGGAATCGATGTAGCCTTCGCCGTGAAGCCAGCCGATTGCCAGCTCTTCCAGTAAATCGGGCGTGCACATCCAGGTGACTACCGGACGGCCGTTCACCTGCAGCCAGACCGGCACCTCTTCGACCGCGGCATCCTCGGACATCCGTCCGCCGCGCTTGGATGGCTGAATCAGATCAGTCGAGTCCGGTACAGTCGCCATACAACGTGGGGTCCTCCATAATGCGCACTCGCTCCAACGCTACGTCCTTCGGCAGGCGGGCGGCGATGCGGGGAAACAGGTAGGCGGCAATCGCCTCGCAGGTCGGCAGGGTTTGCCCGTAGGCAAAAGCGGGCACGTCCAGGTTCAAGTGTTTCCCCGCCAAGGGCTGCACCACCTCTTCATTCAAAATGCTGTCGAGCAGCCCCAAGTCGACCAGCATTCCGCTGGGATTGATCGTCCCGGCTATCGTGACGGCGCACTGGTAATCGTGCCCGTGTCCGGTCGGCTCGGCCAGCGGCCCGAATACCTCGCGATTTCGGGCATCGGTCCAGTCCGG
Organism: Gemmatimonadales bacterium; assembly: GCA_035264345.1. Classification (GTDB taxonomy): domain Bacteria; phylum Gemmatimonadota; class Gemmatimonadetes; order Gemmatimonadales; family GWC2-71-9; genus CAVVWJ01. The sequence goes on from DATFQK010000310.1 coordinate 1,995, forward strand.
CCGGTAGTACCGGTGGGTGGCCCTGAAGTTGACCGTTCGGCTCAACGAGGCAGCCATCAGAGCGAGAACGAATACCCCAGCCCGGCCTGCAGCCAGGAGCTGGAGGTCCATTCATCCAGCTTGCCACTGGGGATCACCGCGTTGGAATTGCCCGGCGTACCCGGCTCCTCCACCGGCTCCTGAGTAAATGTGGTGGGATAATCCACCTTCCAGAAGGTGGCCCGGGCCTCGCCGCGGAGGTGGAGGCGGTCGCCCAGGAACACCCGGAGGCCCACGGTGGGCGACAGGTAGAACTCCGACCCAAAGCTGAATCCGCTGGTATCAGCCGGGGTGTCCGATGCTGCAGCCAGGCCACCGCCGAGACCGATGAAGGGTGCAATATGATGCCAGGTTTTCCCGCCGGTCATGTTGAACTGCACATTCAGATCGGCAAAGATCACGTCCTGTTGGACCGGTCCGCTGCGGCGATTGGCCAGGGTGACGAACGGATTGACGATGAACCGCTCCAGGCTGCCGTAGGTTATGCCGAGTCCCACTTGAATCGCGTCCGCGGTGCGGATGTCATAGCGGCCGCCAACCATCGGGCCGTTGTGGGGAGCGATGCCGAAGTCGCCGCCGTCCCCGCCGAAATAACCGCCGATGGCGGTGAAGGTGTGCCCCTTCCGGATGTCTCGATAGGGCGAAGACTGGGGCTCGTGACCCACCTGTGCGGCAAGACCCATGGGGATAAGGCTGAGGCACACTGTCATCCTGAGCACAGCGAAGGATCCGGCTTGCATCAGTCGCACTCTCGCAGGTCCCGTCCCGTCATCTCTGTGGGCTGCTCGACCCCGAGCAACCCCAGGACAGTGGGCGCCACGTCCCGCAGGGAGCCGCCGGCCCGGAGCGACGCGGCACCGGTGCCCACCGCAACCAGCGGGACCGGATTGGTGGTGTGCGCTGTGTGAACTCCTCCGGTGACTGGGTCGATCATCATTTCGCAGTTGCCGTGATCGGCCGTAATCAGCACCCTGGCTGCCGCCTTGTCCGCGCTGGTGAGCACCCGTCCCAGGCATCGGTCGACCGTCTCCACCGCCTGGACCACCGCCGGCAAGACGCCCGTGTGTCCCACCATGTCGGCGTTAGCGTAGTTACACAGAATGAAGTCATGGCTCCCGCTCTCGATCGTGCGGCACAGCGCGTCGGTAATTCCCGGGGCGCTCATCTCCGGGGCCATGTCGTAGGTGGCCACCCGCTGCGATGGAATCAGGCAGCGCTCTTCACCCGGATAGGGCGGCTCATAGCCGCCATTGAAGAAGTAGGTGACGTGAGGATACTTCTCGGTTTCGGCGGTACGAAACTGCGTGAGGCCGTGCTCCGCCAGCACCTGTGCCAGGATTCGCGCCAGGCTGAAAGGCGGAAACGCCTGAGGAATGGCAAAGGTCTGATCGTACTGGGTCATGGTGGCGCAGGAGAGTTGAGGCCGGTTCCGAACCGGGAAGCCCTCGAACCCATCCACCGCCAGCGCCGCCACGATCTGGCGCATCCGGTCACTGCGATAATTGAAGAACAGAACACCGTCACCGTCACGCATAGTGGCAACGGGTACCCCGTTTCGCACATGCACCCGCGGCTGGATGAACTCGTCGGTTT
>DATFQK010000311.1:0-6598 GCA_035264345.1 Gemmatimonadales bacterium
CCATAGACCCGGAGTAGTTTGAGCTCATTCTCCTCGTCCAGGCCATATCCGCTTTTGCATTCGACAGTGGTAATGCCCAACGCGAGCATCTCCCGCAGAAACCCCTTCGCACGGTGTACCAGGTCGTTTTGGCCGGCGGCACGGGTGGCCCGGACGGTAGAGAGGATTCCACCTCCGGAACGGGAGATCTCCAGATAGCTTCGGCCCTGGATCCTTTGGACGAACTCGTCGGCCCTCCAGCCGGCAAAGGCCAAATGAGTGTGGCAGTCGATGAGACCGGGGATAACCAGTCTGCCGCCGGCATCGATCCGTTCGGCAGAGGCATAGGCAGCCGGCAGGTCCCGTTCGGCGCCGATCCAGGAGATCCGCCCGTGAGCATCCCAGGCCATGGCAGCATGGCCAATGACGTGCGCGTCGCCCTGACCGCCTTCGGCACGACAGGTGGCGAGCTGGCCGATATTAGCGAGGACCTTCATTGAATCGCTTATGGTCAACCGCTCGCGTCGTTCACCATGGGCAGATCGACGCCCCGCTCCTTTGCCGTTTCGATGGCCAGATCGTAGCCGGCATCGGCATGGCGCATCACCCCGGTACCGGGATCGGCGGTAAGGACCCGGCGGAGCCTCCGGTCGGCGGCGTCGGTCCCATCGGCCACCGCCACCATGCCGGCATGAATGGAATAGCCGATGCCGACGCCACCGCCATGGTGAAGCGAGACCCAGCTGGCGCCACAGGCGGTATTCAGCAGCGCATTCAGCAACGGCCAATCGGCGATCGCGTCAGAGCCATCCTTCATTCCCTCCGTCTCGCGATTGGGTGAGGCGACCGATCCGGTGTCCAGGTGATCTCGACCGATCACGATCGGAGCACGCACTCGTCCGGTTTTAACCAGCCAGTTGAAGCGCTCGCCCATCTCGGCGCGCTCGCCGTACTCCAGCCAGCAGATCCGGGCGGGCAATCCCTGGAACGCGACCCGCTGCTGGGCCTGCCGGATCCAGCGTGCCAGCCCTTCCTTCTGAGGGAAGGTGTCCAGCACGGCCTGGTCCGTGGCGGCGATATCGGCGGGGTCGCCCGAGAGCGCAACCCAGCGAAACGGGCCGGCGCCCCGGCAGAAGAGCGGTCGGATGAACTCCGGCACAAAACCCGGAATCTCGAAGGCCGACTGCATGCCACGGTGGTCGGCCACCTGGCCGCGAAGATTGTTGCCGTAATCGAACACCACGGCTCCGCGGGCCTGCAGATCGAGCATGGCCTGCACGTGCACCGCCATCGAGTCGAGGACCTTCGCCTCGTAGGTCTGCGGGTCTGCCTCCCGAAGCTGTCCCGCCTGCTGCAGATCGAGAGCGGCCGGGATGTAGCCCAGCCTGAGATCGTGCGCCGAGGTCTGGTCGGTCACCACATCGGGAACAACCCCTCGGCGGAGCAGCTCGGGCAGCACTTCGGCGATATTCCCGACCAAACCAACCGAGAGCGCCTGGCCTCGAGCCCGGGCCGACTCGACCTGCTGGAGGGCAGTGTCCAGGCTGGTCTCCAAACGGTCGCAATATCGGGTGGCCACCCGCCGGCGGATCCTCTCCTCGTCAACGTCTACTCCCAAAAAGGCGGCGCCATTCATGGTGGCTGCCAGCGGCTGCGCCCCACCCATGCCGCCCAGTCCGCCGGTTACCACCAGCCGGCCGTTCAGAGTGCCGCCGAAGTGCTGTCGGGCGCATTCGGCGAAGGTCTCGTAGGTACCCTGCAGGATCCCCTGAGTTCCGATGTAGATCCAGGAGCCCGCGGTCATCTGGCCATACATCGTGAGACCCAGGGCTTCGAGCCGGCGGAACTCGTCCCAGGTGGCCCACCGTGGCACCAGGTGAGCGTTAGCGATGAGGACGCGGGGTGCCTCCTCGTGCGTGGTAAACACGCCGACCGGCTTCCCGCTCTGAACCAGCAGCGTCTCATCGTTCCCCAGACGGCGGAGAGTGGCGACGATGCGCTCATAGCATTCCCAGTTGCGGGCGGCCTTTCCTCCCCCGCCGTACACGATGAGCTCATCCGGCCGCTCTGCCACCGCGGGATCCAGGTTGTTCATGAGCATCCGAAGGGCGGCCTCCTGGTGCCAACCGCGGCAGGAGAGAGCCGATCCTCTCGGGGCAGAGATCTGATGGGGCTGCGTCAGCATCGACATAGGGAGCTCTGGAGATGGCCGGATCAAGGCTAGCCTTTCGCAGAATGGGCTGCAACCTTTTGGGCCGCCATACGATCCAATCCCCCCGCGATGACCGAACTCGGCCTTGGAGTGGCGACTCTGGAGCACGAACCGACCGGCAGGACCGATCCGGATGCAGTGGACGCCACGCTCGCCGCCAGCGGAGATGCCAGCGCGTTCGAGCGGCTGTACCGGACGCACGTGCCCAAGGTGTACGGCCTGGTTCGCCGCATGCTCAGCGATGACGATGTAGATGAAGTCGCCCAGGACATCTTCGTACGGGCCTGGCAGAAGCTCGGCACCTTTCGGGGCGAGGCCGCGTTTGGAACCTGGCTTCACCGACTCGCAGTAAATGTGATCCTGGCCCGGAGGGAGACGTTGGGCACCCGGCGCAAGCGGTACGTGGAGGGCGACATGGTGCTGGAGACAGTTCCCAGCCGCCGGGCCACACCCGAGATGTCGATGGATTTCGAGGCAGCGATGGAGCGGCTGCCCGATGGAGCCCGGGAGGTGTTCGTGCTACACGATGTAGAGGGCTACCGTCATGAGGAGATTGCCCAGATGCTCGGCCTTGCCACCGGCACGTCCAAATCCCAGCTGCATCGTGCGCGAATGGCGCTGCGTCAGCATCTGGAGCGCTGAGGAGGAGTCATGACCCAGGATCCCTGGACCAATCGACTGTCCGAATACCTCGACGGAGAGCTGCCCGAATGGGAGCGGCATGCGCTCGAGTCGCACCTCGAGAGCTGCGCCGAATGCTCGCTGGTCGTGTCCGACCTTCGGCGGGTGGTGCGCCGCGCGCGGACGCTCAAGAATCCTCCTCCGGTCACCGATCTCTGGCCGGGCATTGCCGCTCGAATCGGGGCCGGGATACCCAAGGCTCAGGACGTGGTGGATCTCGACGCTCAGCGCCGAGTCCGCCGCCAATGGGCGTTCTCCCTGCCTCAGCTGGCTGCGGCCGGTATTGCCTTGATGACTGTTTCGGGCGGAGCCGTCTGGTTTATGAGCGGGGCTGCCCGTCAGTCGGTGGTGTCAGCTCCCGTACCGTCCAGCCCGCCCGAGAGCACCCCCGCCGTCAGCGTGGCAATGAAGCCCAATGCCTCTCAAAGCTATGCCGCCGCCGTGGCCGATCTCGAGCGGGTGCTGGCAGATGGCCGGGGCAAGCTCGACACTACCACGGTCAGGATCATCGAACAAAATCTGGCCGCCATCGACCGGGCCATTGCTGAGGCCCAGCGCGCGCTCGACGCCGACTCAGCCAACCTGTACCTCAACACTCACCTGGCCGAAACGATGCGGCGTAAACTCGACCTGCTGCGCCAGGCCGCCGCCCTCGTTCCGGTGAGCTGAAAGGACCTCCACGTGCTGTTCGCCCTCCTGACCGGTACCCTGGCGCTGTCACCCATTGTCCAGGCGGATACCACCCTCAACGCGGTGCGGGGTCAGCGCCTGGACGTCAATGCCTACGCCGGCGAGGTCACGGTGCACGCGTGGAACAGGAACGCGGTTCGGATCGTGGCCAGTGGCGCCGATCAGGATCAGCTCGAGATTTCCAGCAGCGCGACCGCCATCAGTATTCGGACCCATGGGCGACACGGCCCCCCCGACGAGATCACGCTTCAGATCAGCGCGCCCGCCTGGATCGCCATCAGCATGGGAGGCGTCAATACCAACGCCAAGATCGAAGGCATCCGGGCACCCATCTCAGTCGAGACGGTGGAGGGGGAAGTAGATGTTACCGGTGGGGAGAGCTTGATCTCGCTGCGTTCAGTTCAAGGCTCGGTCCGGCTGCGGGGAGCCAAAGGCCGGATCAACGTGAACTCGGTGAACGAGGACGTGGAAGTAGCCAACAGCTCCGGTGATATCGCGGCACAAACGGTAAACGGAGAGATCCTGCTGCAGGGAGTGAATGCATCGAGCGTCGACGCCAACACGGTGAACGGCGACATCTCCTACTCCGGTCCGATCAGGAGCGGCGGCCGCTATGCACTCTCAACCCATAATGGAGACCTGACCCTGACCGTCCCGGAGGGCACGAGTGCCGGGGTGACGGTCTCCACCTTCAGTGGCGATTTCGAGTCCGAGTTCCCGGTCCCCCTGCGGGGCACCCGGAAGGGGAAAGGATTCAACTTTACTCTGGGCTCGGGGAGCGCGCAGGTCACCCTCGAGTCGTTCCAGGGGACCATCCAGCTGGTTCGTCCGGGGAGCGAAGAAGACCCGGCTCGCCGGAAGCGCGAGCATGATCGGGATCATGACGAGGACTAGCCCTCTAGCTGCACTAAACCGTCGCATTTTGACGGGCTTTGCTCGGGGTGTGATAACCGCATCACCTCCGTCCAGGAACCGGGCAGATTTGTAACGTTGGCGGTCCAAATCCTATCGCAGCGGCTGCTGAGGGTTGGAGAATCACATCGGGCCAACGGCTCGGCCCTTGGCCTGGCCGTGGCACATAATCAATTGGCAGCCTGCCATTTAGCTGTCCAGATCTTCCCTCGTCTTCGATAACCTCTTGCCGCTGACGGCCCGGTTCACGGCCTGAGGTGCAATCCCGGTCGGCCCGGCGACGGATATGGGGCAAGCTGTAAAGGATTCGGTGGCTGGTGGAGGCATAAGGCCGGGCACGTGTCTTGTACTTCGAGCTGAACGGTAATCTCGGACCGAACCTCAGCCCGGAGTCCAGCAATGCATGACCTGTTGAAGAACGCCCTTCTGGGTACCACCGCCCTTCTGCTGGCCGGCTCCAGCGCTGCGTCGGCCCAGGTGGGACTTACCTCGAACGTTGCCACCGTTGCGCTCACCGCAACGAAGGCGGCGACTCTGACGGTGAGCCCGAATGCCTCCACCGCCACCCTCGCCAGCATTACGGACAACTCCACCGCCAATAACTTCACCGCCGTAAGCCTGACCACGGCCTGGAACCTTACGGCCGGCTCCTCGGTGCGGCTGGTCGGCTGGTTCGCCACGCCGGCACAGGCGCTGGTGAACGGCACTGACCTGATTCCGTCCTCGAAGGTCGAGGGTCGGGTTGGGGCCGCGGCGTATGCCCCCTTCTCCAGTGCCGCGGTAGGTGGCGTCGGAGTGGCCGGCGGAAGCCTGCAGCTCTTCAGCCAGGCAGTGGGCTCGGGTAGCTACTTCGGTTCCCGCACCGACCAGCTGGATCTCCGGTTGAACCTGACCGGCACGACCACCATGGCCGGCGACTATACCGGCACGTTGAATCTCCAGGCGGTCGTTCAGTAAGCGACGACCTGGCCTGAGTATGGGCTGCTACAGATTCGGTCTCTCCTTCCTCGCCCTGAGCGCCATTCTGGTGCTTGGGGCGCGGGAGCTTTCGGGACAGGCCCGGATCATTTCTCTGGCAGCAACCTCTGCTGCCGACCTCTCGCTCGTGATCACCTCCGGCGCGATTCAGACCATCGCCGGGGTTACTGATAATGCAGTTAACAACTTCCCGTCTCCGGTGGTCATTCAGACCACATGGAGCGTCAACCCGGGGCAGACCAACACGGTGGATCTGGTGGCCTATTTCCTCGTGCCGGCACAGGCGCTGGTTGGCGGCAGCACGCAAATCCCCTCCAGCCGGGTATTGGCCCGAATGTCGAGCGGGCTTCCAACCACGTTCACACCGATCAGTCAGAATGCATTCGCGGGAGTGGGTACCGCCGGCGGAAGCCTGCGGCTGTATTCGGCCATCATCAACGGCAGCAACAAGAACTCGAGTCGTACCGACAATCTCGACCTGCAGCTCGATTCGGTAGGCTTCCCTACCCTGCCGGCCGGCGACTATACCGGCGTGCTCAACCTCCGGGTAATCACCCAGTGAATCCCCATCGGCAAGCAGCATTGCTGAGTCTGCTGGCCATCAGCGGCGCATCCCTGCCGCTCCGGCCGATCGTGGCGCAGTCCGTGAGTCCGCCCATTGCCGAGCATCAGGAACGAGCCCGCTCCAGCTTCCAACTCCAGAATGCGTCGATCTTCCCCCTCACCGTCGTGCTCGAAGTGCGCGGCTTCCGCATCTCCGAGGCCGGCGATGTCATCGATGTTCCACTCGACACCAGCCGCATCCACGTGAAGCTGTCCGAGATGAGCTTTCGGCTGCCTCCGAAAGGGAGCCGGACGGTCTTTTACGAGGCCACGAGTGACAGTCTTCCCGCCTGGTTCACCATCCTGAGTGCGATGACAGGAGCGCGAACGGAAAACGGACTGAACGTCCGCATTCTTCTGCCCCACGTGGTCTATCTGAATCAGAAGCAGCCGCTCCGAAAGGAGGAGGTTGCTATTCACCGGTTGGAGCAGGATCCCGGGGCAAAGAAGGTCCGGATCCAGCTGGAGAATTTGGGGCCTCACCTGGGCCGGGTTTATCAACTGACTCTGCGTAATAAGGACAAGGTCGGCCAACCGGGTGGC
>DATFQK010000312.1:0-3841 GCA_035264345.1 Gemmatimonadales bacterium
GAGCTGTTCCGGCAGCTGCTGGAGTACAATGCCCGCGAGCTGGTTCACGGGTCCTATGGACTGGAGGGCGATCACGTGGTGCTCACCGATACCCTCGAGCTGGAGAACCTCGACTACAGCGAGTTCGAGGCGAGCTTCGACTCCATTACCCTGGCGTTGGCGTCGCATCTCGGCGCGCTCGCATCCTACCGCGAAAGGTGAAGCGTCATGGGAATATTTGACCGTCTCTCCACCATGCTGCGGTCGAACATCAACGATCTCATCTCCCGGGCGGAAAATCCCGAGAAGATGCTGAACCAGCTCATTGTGGACATGAAGACTCAGCTGGCCAAGGCCAAGCAGCAGGTCGCTTCCGCGATCGCAGACGAGCGGAAGCTGCAGGCTGACGCCGAGGCCCTGAAAAAGCAGGCGGATGACTGGGAGCGGCGGGCGATGATCGCGGTACAGGAAGGCCGTGATGACCTGGCCAAGCAGGCGCTGGGCCGCTACAACGAGCAGCTGCAGGGCGCTCAGCAATTGCACGAGACCTGGACACGGCACAAGGCGGAAACCGACCAGCTCAAGCTTTCGCTGCGCCAGCTCAATGACAAGATCGAAGAGGCCAAGCGGAAGAAGAACATCCTGGTCGCCCGATCCAAGCGGGCGGAGGCCCAGCAGCGGATCCAGGAGACCATGTCGGGGCTGTCGAACAAGAGCGCCTTCGAGTCGTTCGAGCGCATGGCCGAGAAGATCGAGGCCACCGAGCGGAAGGCGCTCGCCGCCGCCGAGCTGAATGAGGAGGTTTCGGGAGACTTCCTGGCCCGCCAGTTCGAGGCGCTGGAGTACAAGGGCAGCTCCGATCAGCAGCTGCTCGAGCTGAAGACCAAGATGGGCCTGGTGGGTCCGGGACCCGGCGCAGGATCGAAGCAGCTGGGCACCGGCCGAAACGACGTGCGTGACGCCGAGCTGATTGAGGAAGGGGACGAGGGGAAGGCGCGCTGATGGCACCGGCTGAAGCCGAACGACGGCGAGGGTTCCCACTCGGCTGGGTTCTCCTCGCCGTCATCGTTGTGGCCCTCCTGGTCCGCACGATCGACGTGCTGATCATCGTATTCCTGGCCATCATCCTGAGCGTCTATCTCGATGCTGTCTCCAACGTGCTGCAGCGGCGGCTGGGACTGCCGCGCACGCTGGGGCTCACTGCCGCCGTAGCGCTCACCATCGGTGCGCTGGTGGGCGTGGTGTTCCTCATCGCCCCTGCAGTGGCCTCGCAGGTCCAGGACCTCGTCGCCAACCTGCCGCAGTTCCTGGGCGAGCTGGATCAGAGCATCAACCGGCTGTTCCGAAGCATCCCCGTGCTCCGCCGCGGAGTCAGTGAAGGCGCCGGCCCGGGGCTTCTCGCGACGTCGCTGAACGAGCTGGTGGGAGTGCTGCGCGGCGCCGTGGTGCCCTACCTCAAGGGGGGCATCGAGCTGATCATCGAAGTGGTCAGCGTATTCGTGATGGCACTGTACCTGGCGAGAAACCCTTCAATTTACGTGGAGGGGCTGATCGCGCTGGTTCCTCCAGAGCGCCGATCGCTGGCGCGGGTCATCCTCTACGATCTCAAGCTCACATTGCACGCCTGGGTCGTAGGACAGCTCATCGCCATGTCTCTCCTGGCGGTTTTGACCACGCTGGGGCTCTGGCTCTTGGGAATCCCGTACTTCCTCGCGTTCGGCGTCTTTGCCGGAATCGCGGCCATCGTGCCGTTCTTCGGCACCCTCTTCTCGACCCTGATTCCCGCTCTCTTCGCCCTTGGCGTTGCCGGGCTGGGCAAGGCCATCGCGGTGACGCTACTGGGAATCGGTGTGCACCTGATCGAGGCCAACTTCGTCGCCCCGGTCGTCATGGAGCGGCAGGTCAACCTCCCGCCGGTGATCACCATCGCCGGCGTGCTCCTGATCGGCAAACTGTTCGGCCTCGCCGGCCTGATCGTGGCGGTGCCGATCCTCGCCTTCGTGATGGTGCTGATTCGGCACATCCTCATGGGCGAGGTGTACGGCGACCCGCTCAGCGAGGTCAAGCCAAGCGGCACGGTGCCGGCCGAAGCCGAACCCACTATCGCTCCTCAGCCCGTCACGTCCTGACCATGGTCCCTCCCCGATTTCTGATCATCGCCGATGGCGACTTCGCTCCCATGACCTCGAAGACCGCCAACTCGGTCATTCGCTACCTACCCGAACGGACGGTCGCCGTGCTGGATCGGAAGCAGGCCGGCATGACGGTGCAGCAGGTGCTCGGCTTTGGAGGCTCGATCCCGGTAGTAGGCTCGATGCGGGAGGGACTCGCGCTGAAACCCGACGCGGTACTGATCGGGATCGCGCCTCAAGGGGGCCAGCTGCCGGAGGAGTGGCGGGGCTGGCTGGCCGAAGCGCTGGACGCGGGCTGCGACCTCTGGAGCGGACTCCACACCTTCCTCTCGGACGATCCGGTGCTGGCGGCCAAGGCCAGGAGCGGTGGTCGAAGGATCTTCGACCTGAGAAAGCCACCGCCGGATCTGCCAGTGGCGTCGGGTGCCGCTAAATCAGTTGAACCCTATGTCGTGCTCACGGTGGGAACCGACTGCAACGTCGGCAAGATGACCGCGCAGCTGCAGCTCACCAGGCGGCTCAACGCCTCAGGTCTTCGCACCCGGTTCGTGGCCACCGGCCAGACTGGAATCATGATCGAGGGTTGGGGGATCGCGGTGGACGCGGTGATCGCCGACTTCGTGGCCGGAGCGGCCGAGCGGTTGGTGCTCCAGGGAAGCGAGGGAGCAGACGTGGTGCTGGTCGAAGGGCAAGGAAGCATCAATCATCCCGGTTACTCGGCCGTGACGCTGGGTCTCCTGCACGGCTCCTGCCCCGATGGGCTGATCCTGTGCCATCAGTCCACCCGGGAGTTCATCGGCGACTACCGGCCGGCAGCCTGGCTGAGGATACCCCCGCTGAGGGAGTACGTCCGCCTCTACGAGACGATCGGGTCCGCGGTGCACCCGACCAAAGTCATCGGGATTTCGCTCAACACCTACGACATGACGGAGGAGGCTGCCCGACGGGCCTGTGAGGACGCGAGCCGGGAGACCGGCCTGCCCGCGACCGACCCGGTGCGGTTCGATCCGAGTCCTCTGGTAGATGCGGTCCGGCGGGCAAGGGATGAATATCTACGAGGGAGGAAGAAGGATAAGCCCGAGAGGATGGAGAAGGCCGGCCGGACCTGAACGCCTCCTTGCGTTAAAACACCTCGGTCGGCGGTGAGTTGGTTATGGCGGCCGGAACTCCGGCTGCATTGTGGAGCATGTTTTCCGGTCCACCTCTTCCGCTCCCCTCCGAATTTCCGCTGCTACAGCTGATCCCTCTGATAAACCAAAGAGCCCAAGTCGGTGCCTGGGTTCGCGGAGCCGGCACGGATCACCGGCTTACCATCATGGCAAACGGTCGCTGCGCCACGGTAGTCATCGGTGAAGATCTGGGGCAGCTGCTTTGTTGCTGCACTCACGTGGTGCTTCGGTCCACAACCGGCGCAGTTGCACTGCCCGCGGAAGAGCTGATTCGGTGGCGAGCGCTCCAGGTTGTTATCGGCGCGCCACATTTGCCCGGTTCAGCCCTTCTGGACGATATCTTCCCTGGCGCCCGGCTCGAGCCGAGGGGATTCAGCGTGCCCACCACCACCCGGTCCCCGGAGGAGGTCTTGTCGGAATGCGTGCGGCGTGGGATTCCGGTGACAGGAAGCCGGGTGATCTATCGCCAGCACCCCTGACACCTCAGGTTGACGCCGTGCTGCCGCCGCCTCTACGTTGAGGCGAGCCGCTGCATGCCGCAGTGAGTCAAAGTGCGCTGTC
>DATFQK010000313.1:0-4357 GCA_035264345.1 Gemmatimonadales bacterium
CTTCCATCTTGGCCAGAATGTGCGGCAGATAATTGAGCGATTTGACCCGGGGCGACAATGACTCCCGCTGCGGAATGGGCGTGCCTGCGGTGATGACCGTAAGTCCGGCCTCGTAGATGTGCTCCGGCCAAAGCTTGATGGTGTCCACGATGATCATCACCGTGGGCTTGGGGCACTTGCGCGGATCGAGCCCCAGATCCCCCGCGCCCCGGGTTACCACATGGCGAATGTACGCCTCGGCGATCCCGGAGCGGCGAACCGCTTCTTCCGTTATGGTCGCCAGCTCGTCGCGGGACTGTGGGATGGTGAGCAGGATCGCCTTGGCCGAATCGTACAACCGGTCCAGGTGGTCCTGCAGGCGGAAGATCTTGCCACCATACACCCGGATCCCCTCGAAAACTCCATCGCCGTACAGCAGGCCATGGTCGTAGACCGAGACCATCGCGGTGCTCCGGTCACACCACTTGCCGTCGAGCCAGATGACTGGCGAGCCGGTGCTCTGGCCGGCTGCGGGCATGGATGGCTTGGCGCTGACGGTCATGAGGGCAATGTAAAGGCCCAGTCGTCAGTCGCCAGTCCTCAGATTCCAGTCGCTAGCCGTCAGTCCTCAGTCGTCAGCTGGAGACTGCGGACTGGTGACTGGCGACTGATTCAATGCCCCTCCACCGCTGCCGCCCTTCCCCGCGGCTTCCGCAGGAGAATGATGGCGGGCGAGACGGCGATGAAGGTGATCAGCAGCAGCATCCAGGCGTCGTTGTAACTCAGCATCGAGGCCTGGCGCATGGTCTGCTGGTCCAGCAGCGCCAGGGCACCGCGCCGCGCCGCTTCCGGACTGTAGCCGTGACTCAGCAGATTGCCGGTCAGCATGTGCAGCCGCTCTTCGACCAACGGATTCCCCGGATATACATTGGCCAGCAGATCGACCCGGTGCATCTGCACGTGTACCGTGACGTAGTTGACCAGAATCGCGATGCCGAAGGAACCGCCCAGCTGGCGGGAGAGGTTGATCAGTCCCGAGGCCTGCTGCGCCTCGCTCGGCTTGAGGCTGGCATAGGCCACGTTGTTGATCGGGGTGAACAGAAAGCCGAGCCCCAGACCCCGTACGATGAGGGCCAGGCGGACGTCCGACTCTCCGGCCGCGGTGGTGAGATGTCCCAGATCCCACATCGAGAGCACGAAGAGGATCACCCCCATACCGATGAGCGCCCGGGGATCGACCAGCGGCTTCGCCCCGTTGAGCATGAGCCCGCACGCCAGCGCGGTCACCGCCGTGGCGATACCTCCGGGCATCAGGGCCAGCCCGGTCTCGGTCGGAGTGAAGTGCAATAGCGTCTGGGTGAACAGCGGGAAGATGAACACGCCACCATAGAGCCCAAAGCCGAGCGCGATGAACAGAAAGATCGAGGCCGCGAGATCGCGGTTCTTGAGCACCCGGAAATTGACGATGGGATTGGGGTTTCTGGACGATAGCTCCCACCATAACATCGTGACCAGACAGACGCCGGCAATCACGGAAAACCGCAGGATCCAGACGTCGGCGAACCAGTCCTTCGTGTTTCCCTCCTCCAGCACCCACTGCAGCGACCCGATCCCAGCGGTCAGCAAGCCGATTCCCCACCAGTCTACTCTGCCCCGGTGCCGCTCCTGGTCGGGCGGATCCCGGAGGAACTGGCTGACCAGGAACGTCGACGCAATTCCGATCGGCACGTTGATGAAGAAGCACCAGCTCCAGGAGTAGTTGTCGGTGATCCAGCCTCCCAGCGTCGGCCCCAACGTCGGGGCGACGATGATGCCCAGCAGGAAGATGGCCTGCACCAGGCCCTGCTGCTCCCGGGGAAAGATCTGCCGGATGGTCGCCTGAGCGGTGGAGAGCAGAGCGGCCCCTCCCGCGCCCTGCAGGATACGCCAGATCACCAGCTCGGTCAGGGAGTTGGACGTGCCGCAGAAGAACGAGGCCACAATGAAGACGATGATCGAGACCGTGAGGTAGCGCTGCCGCCCGATCCGCTCGGTGAAAAATGCCGTCATGGGCAGCACCACGACATTTGAGAGGATGTAGCCCGTACTCACCCAGCTGATCTCCTGCTGGGTGGCTCCCAGATTACCCGCCATCTGCGGCAACGCCACGTTGATGATGGTGGTATCCAGCACCTCCATGATGGCCGCGGTGATCAGGCCCAGCATGATCAGCCAGCGGTGCCGGCTGACGTAGGCGGCAGCCTCTTCGGCCGCGGTCAGCCGGCGGGGCGCTTCACGGGCAGGAGATGCACTGGGAGCGGCGTTCGCGGTCATGAGAGATGCAGTAGCGGCGAGTTTACAGCGAAGCGGCGTCGGTGCCGATCAGCTCCAGCACGAGCCGGGCGGCGGACTCGAGCGAGACGGTCCCGGTATTGATCTGAAGGTCATAGCTGCAGGGCTCATTCATATCGGTCTTATAGTAGCGCTGGAGATAGTGCTGCCGGTCCGCATCGCGCCGGCGGACGTCGGCGGCCACGTGCTGGGGCGGTGCGCCGGTGCGCCTTGCCACGCGCTGAACTCGTGCCTCGAAGGGCGCCACCACCCGAACGCGCAGCACATCGGTTCGGCCGCGAAACAGACAGTTACCGCCGTGGCCCACGATGATGGCCGGGGGGTTCTCCGCCGCTTCGAGCAGGACCTCGCGGGCCGCCGCCGCCACGCAGTCCGGATCGGTGGTCCACGGGCTGGAGTGGACCCGCGACTCCGGCGCGGTCACCGTCGCTGCGGCCGCCAGGCGCTCCAGAAAGCTGGGCGCGTGCTCGTCCATCGCGACCACGTCCCCCTCGTCGCAGCTCAGCCGGGCCGCCAGACGGCGGACCAGCTCGTGATCGATCACCCGCCAGCCCAGCTTTTCTCCCAGCACGACCCCCAGCTCACTGCCACCGGCGCCGTACTCGCGCGAGAGGGTGAGCAATCGTATCGGCTGCAGCCGGGCATTCCTCATGGCCTCAATATGGATGCCGGGGAGAGCCACTGCCAATGCGATTATCGATCGGGCCGCCGCCGCTGCTCGTCACGGTGAGGGCCACCGGGTCGAAGATCTTCTCGTCCGCCACATCGTCATGGCCATAGCCGACCTGTAAGGTGCCGCTGCCGACGTGCGCTGCCGTAACGTCAAACTGGAAGTGGCGGTCCGCCAGTCGAGTCGCGGTAGCCAGGGTAATAGGACTGAAGCTGAGGCCGCCAAAGTGCTCCGCCTCCACATCGTCGAGGTCCTCCCCCGCAGCGTTGAAGAACTTGATCTGCACCCGCGAGGTTTGATCCGCCGTGAGAACGTATGGCGCAGTCTGCGGGACGTCGTCGATGATGAGATTGTAGGTTGCCGGGGTGTGGTCTTCAGCGGGTGCGGTCTCATCACTGCCGCAGGCCGCTGCCAGAAGCAGGGCACCTACCAGAGAGAGGCGGGACATCGGCAACAGCGCGGGATGAGCCATCAGTCATTTCTCCTATTCGTGGTCGGCAAAACGGACCGCGGCCCGCAGGGTACGCGGCGCTCCAGGGTTGATGAAGCCGGAGGCACGGATCTCCGGATATTTCGTGCTGAAGATGTTCTGCAGCTCCAGATCGAGCACGGCGCCGAGCGGTGGCAGGTGAAGCGAGGCTCCGGCATCCAGCACCGCATAGGACTGCGTTTCCGTGCCCGGCTCGCCGATGGGGGTATAGGGACCGGAAAATCGGAGGAGAGCCCGGGTGGAGACTCGAGTGCTCCACGCCGTCTCCAATCCTACTCGCCCCAACCACTGCGCCACGTTCGGCACCGGGTCTCCCGGCTCCAGTGGCTCGATGTGAAATGACGGACGGAGGGGCCTGCCATCCGCGCCTTGGAGGAGCTGCGGTACCACCAGCGGCGTGGGAGACGAGCCCGGGTCGCCTTTGACATGGGCGTCATTCCAGGTCCCGTCAAGGGTGACACTGATCTGACGACTGAGCCGCACCTCGGCATCGAGGTTCACCCCCTGCCGCAGGCTCTCTCCCGTGGGCAGGACCTCGCGGGTGACCGGATCCTGAATTCGTTCGTGCGACACATCCAGTCGGAACAGCGCGAGCTGGGCGGTGAGAGACCCGCCATCGTACCGCACGCCCAGCTCCTTGCTCCAGCCCCGAACCGGCTCCAGCGACGGGTCGCCTACTACTCCGGGGGCGCCCCGGAACCCCGCGCTCAACGAGCCCAGCAGCGACCAGCCGCCGGATACCAGATACCGCAGGCCGAGCTTGGGGCTGACCACCATGTCGCCATCGTCCTGTTGCGGAGTCCGCGCGACCCTATCGAGACTCTGGTAGTGAACTCCGTCCGCCCGGGTGCCCAGGTCCAGGGCCACGTGAGAGCCAACCAGTGTCC
>DATFQK010000314.1:0-3442 GCA_035264345.1 Gemmatimonadales bacterium
CGGCGGAACCGGTTGAGCTCCGCAGGCCCTACCACCCCGAGCCAGGAGAGAATGATGATCACCAGCGGCAGCTCGAATGAGAGCCCGAGTGCCAGTGTTACCTGCATGACGAAGTCGAAATACTTGTCGTACGTAATGAACGGGGCGATGGCCTCGGTCTGGAAGCTGAACAGAACCCTGAGTGCCTGAGGAACGACGAACAGATAGGCCAGCACCCCCCCAGTCAAAAACAGGAAGAGCCCGACAAACAACGAGGGCACCAGCGCCTTCTTCTCCCGGGCATAAAGCGCGGGAGCCAGAAAGGCCCACAACTGCCACAGTATTATCGGTGACGCGAGGACGAGACCAACGAGGAAACCAAGCTTGAAAACGATCATGACGGGCTCGGTGGGACTGAGCACGACCAGCTTCCCGTCGGTGAGGTACGGCGCAATCGGCCGTTTCATGACGTTGACGAGCTGGAAGTGTTGAACCGCCCACAATCCGATCGCGAAACCAACGACCACCGCAGCGAGTGACCGGAGTATTCGGGAGCGCAGTTCCTCGAGATGGTCGAGGAAAGGCATTTCCCCAGGAGTACCGGTCATAGCCTGCCAGGACGCCCGGGGCTTACCGCCCGAGCGCCTTTAGTCGATCGCGAGCCAGTGCCGCTTCGTCCGACTGAGGATACCTCTGAACGACTCGTTGATACGCCTCTCTGGCTTTCTTGGTCTCCTTCCGCCGCTCGGCAACCAGACCAAGATTGTACTGCGCCGACGCCGCCCGACTGGATGAAGGGTATTTCTGCACCACTTGCGAGTAGTATGCCGAGGCCGAGTCAGGGTTCTCGGCCGAAAAGCTTTGGCCGATGAAATACAGCGCGTCGCCGGCTCGCTCGCTCGTGGGATACGTACGGAGCATCTCACGCAGTCCTTGCCGCGCCGTAGAAGTGCTACCCCGGCGAAGCTGAGCCAACGAAGCCTCGTACATCTGGTCAGCGGACGCCGACGTTGTGGTCGTGGGAGGCTGCGCCTGCCCCGAGGTATCACGTGGAGCCGTAGTCGATATCTGCTCTCCTCTCGCCTCCAACTGCGTGCGGAGCTCACTCAACCGCTGCTGGCTTTGCCCGGTCAGCTCCTGGAGCTGGACCAGCTGCTGCTGAATGTTGTAGAGGTCGCTTGAGAGGTCGCCCCTCAGCTGACTGACCGCTCTGCGTTCGTAGGTCAGCGAATCCATCACCCGCTGCTGCATCTGAATGACCTGCGTGAGCTGGGCCGCGCGAGCGGAGTCGCGGCGCGCCGTCTCGGCCTTGAACAGGGCGACATCGTCCTGAACTCCCTGGATGTCCCCCTTCGTGACGCATCCACTCAGACACGCGATCACCCCGGCTCCGGCGATGAAGAAGCGCGGGATTGTGCGAGGCGCTTTCACTGCGGCGCGACGATGTTGTCGCCGCCCGCTGTCACCTCGAACTCATCGCGGCGGTTCTGGGCAAACGCCGTCTCGTCGCTCCCAGGATTCAGCGGACGCTCCTCACCGAAAGACACTACCTCGATGCGGGAGCCCTCGATGCCCTTGTTCTGCAAGTACCGCTTGGCCGCGCCTGCGCGCCGGTTACCGAGGGCGAGGTTGTACTCGTCAGAGCCGCGCTCGTCGGCATGCCCGCTAATGCGAAGCTTCACGTTCTGGTTGGCCTGCAGGATGGCGGCCTTCCGATCCAGCGTGGCCTGGTCGGCCTGACGTACCGCGGCCTGATCGTAGTCGAAGTTGATCATGGCTGCGAGGTCGGCCGTAACAGCGCGCGAGCGCTCGGAAGCCTCTCGGGCGAGCCGCTCCCGCTCCATCCGCTCCCGCTCCGCGCTGTCATCCACCGGCTCGGGCGCTGGAGCAGGATCCGCAACTGGAGTAGGCTCGGGGGCGGGCTGCTCGGGAGCGGGTTTGCCCCCGCACGCGACGACGAACGCACTGGCGGTCAAAAGCATCAGCAGAGAGGGTGAACGCATCATCACTCCGGATTCATGGGTTGGGAACAGGCGTGGGGCGCCCGATGCGGCGCGACCACGATGGAAGCCGAGTGGCACCTGGAGTTGCCAGCTGCCGCACACGGCCGGTTTCGATGTCGACGATCCAGATCTGACGGCGCCCGCTCCGGTCGGAGACGAACGCGACGTGCCGGCCATCAGGGGCCCAGGTGGGGTCCTCGTTCCGGCCCGATGACGTCAGCTGCCGCACTCGGCGGCCGGATACGTCGACGACGAAAATTTGAGGACTGCCGGAAACCTCGCGGTGGAATACGACACTGGCTCCGTCTGGAGACCATTCAGGAGCGTTCGAACTTCCTGTAGCGCCGTAATCGAATGGCGCCAGCAGCTCTTGATCGGTTCCGTCCGCAGCCATCACGTACAACTGAGGCGGTCCAGCACGCGTGGAAATGAACGCGATGCGCCGTCCATCTGGCGAAAACGTTGGGGATAAGTTGTCCGCGTAGCGTCCTACGGTCAAGCGCTGAGCACAACACCGCTCGGTGACATTCGCAGTGTAAATGTCGGTGCCCTGCTCATCCGAGTGCGCGAAGGCCAGCGTGCGGCCATCAGGTGAAAAAGCAGGGGTGATATTGAGCGCCGTCTGCGATCCCGGGGCGACGAACGTGGCCCCGCTCGCCAAGGTCTGAACCACAATTCCGCCACGGCCACCGACCAGCTGGGTGTAGGCCATCCTCTGGCCATCGGGGGCCCACGTTGGCGAGAGCGATGTCTGACCCGTAGCGGTGACTGCCACTAGATCGTGCCCGTCACTATCTGATCGGTAGACTCTGCCGCCACTAACGAAAAGCATGCGGCTGGCGGCTGCCCCGGCTGTTCCGCTGGCCCAGCGGGTGATTTCATCCGCCAGACGATGCACATCGAGCCGGAAATCCGGTCCCGTCGGCAACGACACCGTTTGTTGATTTCTGAGCCGACCGGCGTTCAGATCGTGGAGACGTGCGGTCAATCCACCCGCCGCCTGCACCAGCTCGACCGCGAACTCCGCGCCGAGTCCCTTATAGAGCGTGTAGTTCACTGGACCGGCCGCCGGCGCGCTACTGCCACCGGTGGCAGCGACCTGCGGCGCATCCGCGACCGTAATCATCTCGAACCGATCACTGTAGTCGAGATCTCGCTGAACAATCGCGCGGGCAGAGTCGAGACCCGTGCCGGGAAGCACGACGAGGCCCGGCCTGTCACCCGGACGATAGTCGACACCTACCCGGACACCTTCATCGACACGGCTGGTGGTGTCCTGGGCCGCGGCTTTGGCGGCGCTAGCGATCGCAAGCAGGGAGAGAAAGAAAGATCGTGTCATCGGCTTGGTTTGAAGTAGAAGCTTACAGGCAGGACATCTGCTTCCCACCCGTCCGGGAGCTCGCCAAAGGCGCGGGAGTTCCCCGCAGCTTCGATCGCACCCTGGGCGTCAATGTCGAAGG
>DATFQK010000315.1:0-2501 GCA_035264345.1 Gemmatimonadales bacterium
CGCCTTCGAACGGCTTACGCCGCCCTGGATGGATGTCCGCGTCCTGGAAGCCGCCGGTGGGATCGCTCCGGGCGATTGGAAACGCCTGCGCGTCGCCGCTGGACCGATCGGCGTCTCGTGGACCCTCGTCCATCAGGCCGCGGCTGACGGCACCGGCTTCGTCGACGAGCAGCAAGATGGTCCCTTTGCATCCTGGCGGCACGAGCATCGGTTCTTGAACGACGGTCCAGAGCGATCCGTGCTCGAAGACCGCATCGCTTACCGGCTGCCTTTCGGGTCAGCAGGCCAACTCGTGGCTGGAGGTCAAATCGAGCGCCGGCTCAGTGACCTCTTTCGGTTCCGGCACGCGCGCACTGAGCTCGACCTCGCCCGGCACGTCATCACCGGCTTGGGACGGCCGCAGCGGATCGCCATCAGCGGCGCCTCCGGTTTGATCGGCAGCCAACTCGTTCCCTTCCTGCGGACCGGCGGCCACGACGTCGCGAAGCTCGTACGCCGACAACCGAGCGCCGCCGACGAAATTGCCTGGGATCCGGCCAGTGGGTCCATCGACGCCGCCTCACTCGAAGGGATGGATGCGGTCATCCACCTTGCTGGTGTCTCGATCGCCGGAGGACGTTGGACCACGGCCCGGAAGGCGGCCATCCTCAGCAGCCGGCTGCAGGGGACGAGCCTGTTGGCGGAAACCCTGACCCGCCTGCAGCGCCCTCCACGTGCGCTGATCTCTGCGTCAGGCATCGGGTATTACGGCGATGCCGGGAGCACTCCCTTGACCGAGAGCTCGCCCCCGGGCGAGGGCTTCCTGGCCGACGTGTGCCGGGCCTGGGAGGAGGCAACCGCGCCGGCCGCGGCCTCCGGCATCCGGGTCGTCCTGCCTCGCTTCGGGGTCGTGCTTTCCGGCCATGGCGGTCTGCTCACCAGACTCGTCCCGCCGTTCCGGTTCGGCGCGGGAGGGCCGCTGGGCAGTGGCGAGCAGTTCATGAGCTGGATCGCCCTCGATGACCTGCTTGGCGTCCTCCTGCGGGCGATCGCTGATGACCGACTGACTGGTCCCGTTAACGCGGTCGCTCCCCACGCTGTTAGCAATCGCGTCTTCGCGGAGACGCTCGGCCGCGTCCTGCACCGGCCGGCCGTACTGCGGACACCAGCGCCGGCGCTGAGGCTGGTCGCGGGAGAACTGGCTGATGAACTCATCCTGGCGAGCCAGCGGGCACAGCCAGCTCGCTTGGAGGAGGTGGGGTTCACCTTCGCATTCCCGACGCTCGAAGATGCACTCCGGCATGAGCTCGGTCGATTCGCCAGCCGTCGTGGCGCCGAGATTCCGGGGGCATTAGCGCGTGCCCCAATGCAGCCGAATCAGTGGCCTTGACGCCACCCATGCGCGACCTGGCAAGGGCGCCGTAACAGAAGTCGACGCCGAAACTCGCGTTCTGGGAGGGAGGATTCGTATTGGGAACAGGATTGATTGTCAGCGTTCGCGCGGTGGTGGTGGCGCTGACGATCGTCGTTTTGGGTCTTGGCAGAGGAGATGTCATGGCACAGGCAGTAGAGGTTGAGCAGCTCACGTACGAGGTTCTCGCTGCGGTTGGTTCGATCGAGATTCGGCAGTATGGTCCCTGGCTGGCCGCGGAAACCGACATGGGGCCTGGCTCTGAGATCGAGGCCGAGCAGGAGGCGGCGTTCATGACGCTGGCGGCCTTCATCTTTGGTCAGAACCGGCAAGGTCCCGTGGTGGCTATGACGGCTCCAGTTTCAGTCACAAAGGTGACCGCGCCGATCGCGATGACAGCCCCGGTGGCGATGGAGCCCAGTGAACGTGGCCGGGTCATGCGCTTCTTCATGCCGGCCGAGTACACGTTGGAGACGCTGCCACGACCGGGCGATAACCAAGTTCGCATTGTGACCGTGCTGGCGCAGACGCTGGCGGTGTTGCGCTTCTCCGGTGAGGCAGATGACGAACACGTCGCCGAGCGAAAAGCGGAACTGCTCGCGGGCCTGGCAGAGAGCAACTGGGAGCCGGTCGGCGAGCCGGGGTTCTTTGGCTATGACCCTCCGATGACACCACCCGAGCAGCGGAGAAATGAGGTCTTTGTCGAGGTGGCAGCGGCTCGCTCGGCGAAATCTGGCCAGCAGGCAAAGCACGTGAGGCCGGCGTGACGCTCACGGAAGACGTGCTCGCGCTGCTACGGCAGCCGAGTCTGTGCTTTCTCGCCACGTCGATGGCCGATGGCTCGCCGCAGGTGACTCAGGTGTGGGTCGACACCGACGGTGAGCACGTGCTCATCAATAGCGTGCAGGGACATGTGAAGGTCTGCAATATCGCGCGTGACCCGCGAGTGGCGGTAGCCATCTCTGACCCGAGCACTCCATCGCGCTACGTCCAGGTGCGCGGTCGCGTACTCGCGGTCACGACTGAGGGCGCGGTCGATCACATCGAAATGCTTGCCCAGAAATACCTCGGTACCCCGTACCCATGGTACGGGGGCCGCGATCAGGAGCGT
>DATFQK010000316.1:0-6106 GCA_035264345.1 Gemmatimonadales bacterium
AGTAACCGGGAAAGCTCGTGGGCCGACTGAGGCCGGTCTTCGGGCAGTTTGGCCAGGCAGGACAGAATGATACGGTCCAGATCTGCCGGGACCTCCAGCTCGCTCCGCTGCGAAGGGGCAACCGGTTGGCTGTTCGCGTGCTGATACATGAGCTGAATGGCGTTGGGCGCCTGGAAGACCAGCCGGCCGGTCAGCAGCCAGTAGCCCACGCAGCCGAGGGTATAGATGTCCACCCTGTGGTCCGGCACATGATCGCCCCGAATCACCTCGGGCGCGATATAGGCCGGCGTCCCGGTGGTGCTGTCGGGTTCGGTGAGCAGCGTGGACTCCCGGTCTCCTTCTCCCATGGCCTTGACCAGACCGAAGTCGAGAACCTTGACGAAGTCCACATCCAGCCCCATCCGGCAGGTAAAAATGTTGGACGGCTTGATGTCCCGGTGGACCAGACCTCGGGCGTGGGCTTCGGCCAGCGAATCACAGGCCTGGCGCAGCAGATACACCGCCCGCTCCGCGGGGAGAGGACCGTACCGCTCGATCAGCGTTTCCAGGTCGAGGCCATCGAGGAGCTCCATGACCAGGAAGAAGGTCCCATCCTGAGAGATGCCGAAGTCATACAAATTGATCGTGTGCGGTGAGCGGAGTGAGGCAGCGGCTTCCGCTTCCCGCCGGAATCGTTCGATGATGACTCTGGCCGCATTGGGCGAGCTCGATCCGATCAGCTCCGAGCGTATGAGCTTCACCGCCGCAGGCCGGGCCAGCATCTGATGCGTTGCCCGGTAGACCTCGCCCATTCCGCCCTTGCCCAGAGGCTCCTCCAGCCGATAGCTCCCCAGCTCTCGCGCCCGCCGTACCTGCTGCCCCAGGCCGTGAATGATCTTGACCGGGATGACTACGAGAAAGGCGCAGATGTAGGTGGGGAGGAAGTCCCACAGGATGTAGAATGCGTTGAGCTGACCTTGGGCTCCTCGAAGGTGGCTCAGCCCCAGCGCAACCGGCTCCATCGAAGCAGCGAGTAAGGAGGTTATCAACGTCCTCCTCGGGGTGTTCGGGACGATCGCGGGATAGAACAGAATTGGAATGCAGACCCAGGAGACCCGGGGTGAGATGGGAACTGGCCCCCACTGGCTCAGGATGGCAATCAGCAGGCACTGGAGGACCAAAAAGCCGGCGCCCACCTCCAGGAGTATCGCTTTCCCACTGAGACGATGAGCCAACCACGTCATTCCGAGTGAGCTCGCGACGCCAATAGTGGCAACCAGATTGCCCGGAGCGGGCCAGAGGTATCGCATGAACGCCATCTCGCCCAGCCAGCCGGCCACGAGATTGTTCAGGATCAGGGTGATGGCCCAGAGTGACGCAAAGACAATGCTGAGGATGCCGACCCGACGGCAGGTCTGTCCCAGCATCTCGGAGGGGAAACTCTGCCCCGGGTGCGATGTGGTTGTGCGAACAGGTGTCGAGGGCCGGCGGCCCAACAGACGTCGCGTATTCATAATTGCTTCAGGTCAGAGGAATCTTCTCTAAGCCTAGCACTCTTTTGAGTTGCGGGCCATTGCCCGCGTGCTATGGCCAATAGCCCTCAATCCGCGTACGTTCGAGTCGGTTCCATCCTGGCCGGGATGGAATCTCGTCAGCACGCCCCAAAACCGTGGCTCCGACTTCAGCTCAGGGCTGATCGTGGAAGCAGAGTCGCGCCTCCTACAACTGGTTGCGCTGAGTAGCTGCCTCATGGGCTGCCGCTCAGTCGGCGCTCCCACTACCGCCCCCGAGCGGTGTGGACCCGCTGTCCCCGCCTCCGCCGAGCACCCGATCACCGCCCGCGCCATCGGCCTGGCCGGTGACTACGAGTTGATCCAGGTACAGACGCAGCCCAGGGCGGGCGAAACCAGCGTCGGCCGTCTCCACCTGGCTCCATTGGATTCCGCCGAGCGGGCCCATGCTGTTGGGGGCGCCGTGCGGGACCTGGTTGGTTGGCTCGAGACCGAACAAGGCGATACCACCTGGCGCCCAAACGCGGGCTCGAAAGACCCGGCCCACCCCGGCGCCGTGCTGGCTGGCGATCATCTTCGGCTCGGCGATGGCGGCGGGCCGGACTCGCACGCCGAACATCTCATGATTACGGCTGTCGGGAAAGAAGGGTTCTGGGGCTGGTGGAAGGCACAACCCGGCTGGGAGGTGACTCTCGATGAGGGGACCAAACACATCCTGCCCGATCCGGCCGGCTACTTCTGCGCCTCGAGAGTGCGGCCCTGAAGAGCTCCTTACCCAGCGCAGGACTGCTGCTCTTCCGTAGAAGCCCAGCCGGCCTCGAGATTTTCCTGGCGCACCCGGGCGGCCCCTTCTGGAAGGCCAGAGATGCAGGGGCCTGGACCTTACCCAAAGGTTTGGCTGAAACCGGAGAAGACCTTCTCTCCACGGCCCAGCGAGAGTTTCAAGAAGAAACCGGGATTCACCCCGAGGGACCTTTCATCTCCCTGGGTGCGGTGCGGCAGAAGGCCGGCAAGATCGTGCATGCCTGGGCCTGGGAAGGTGAGGCCGATCCGACTCAGATCACGAGCAACACCATGAAAACTGAGTGGCCCCGCGGCTCCGGCCGATGGCTCACCTTTCCCGAGGTAGATCGCTGTGCCTGGTTCAGCCCGGCACTGGCCCGGGAAAAGATCAATCCTGCCCAGGCGGAGTTTATCGACCGCCTCGAGGTCCAGCTGGGCCTGCGGCAGCCCCCCTTCGATCCATGATCTCCACCCTGGTCCTCACCGCTCTGGTTGTGTTGTCGCCGCTCGAGGGAATGGCCCAGGCCTCGGCTCCGCCCCACGCTCGCGCCCGCGCTCTCGGCGTGACTCCAGGAACTCTCGAGCCGGGAGCCGCCAATTCTATCACTGACGTAGCGGGAGTTCGGGTCGGTCAAACCACTGTGATCCGGGGAGACTCGGTGCACACCGGCATCACTGCCGTCCTGCCCCACCAGGGCAATCTCTTTCTCGATCGAGTTCCGGCAGCGATCGTGGTGGGAAATGGGTTCGGCAAGTTGCTCGGCAGCACTCAGGTGAAC
The DNA here is from genome assembly GCA_035264345.1 of Gemmatimonadales bacterium. GTDB lineage: Bacteria > Gemmatimonadota > Gemmatimonadetes > Gemmatimonadales > GWC2-71-9 > CAVVWJ01. The sequence continues at coordinate 3,053 of DATFQK010000316.1, forward strand.
GAGCTGGGTGAGCTGGAGACTCCTATCCTCCTCACCTGTACACTGTGCGTTTGGAAGGCCGCAGACGCCATGGTGGAATACCTGTTGGAGCGCCCGGGCATGAGTGACGTGCGCTCCATTAACCCCGTCGTGGGTGAGACCAACGACGGATATGTGCTCAATGCCATCAGGAGCCGTCCCATCAGCCGGGACGACGTGCGCCAGGCGCTCACCCGGGCCTTCAGCGTGGTGGAGGAGGGGAGTGTCGGAGCCGGCGCCGGAACTGTGGCCTTTGGCTGGAAGGGCGGTATCGGCACGTCCTCCCGGATCGTTGCCGATTCGGCCAGTCGCTGGACGGTGGGGGTGCTGGTACAGTCCAACTTTGGAGGCGACCTCCACATTCTGGGCGTGCCCGTTGGGCGCGCGTTGAACCGGCGTGGAGTAAGGCTGCGAGGCGAGCCGCAAGGGGGGAAAGGATCCATCATGATCGTGGTGGCGACCGACGCCCCTCTTTCCGACCGAAATCTTCGGCGGCTTGGTACCCGGGCGCTGATCGGGGTAGGCCGAACCGGCTCCTCGATGGACAATGGATCGGGCGATTATGTCATCGCGTTTTCTACCAGTGCGGCGGTCCGGCGCCGAATGGGTGAGCTCCGGCGCAATACGCCCGAGCTGGCCAACGACGCAATGTCGGGGTTGTTCCAGGCAGCCGTCGAGGCTACCGAAGAGGCGATTTACAACTCTCTGTTCATGGCAACTACCGTGGCGTCCAACCGGGGAACGGTCGAGGCCCTCCCGGTGGCTGAGGTCATAAGGCTCCTCCGAGCCCGTGGGGCCATACCGGAGCCTTCGGGCTCACCATGAAAGCCGCCGATCACTTCTCGGTCGTTGCAGATGCCTATGCGCTAAGGCGGCCGGCTTACCCCGACGAGTTGTTCGCCTTCTTGGCCGGCGCAGCCACCGGGCACGATTTGGCGTGGGACTGCGCCGCGGGAAGCGGTCAGGCCAGCATCCCGCTCACCCGATATTTCCAGCGGGTTATCGCGACCGACATCAGTAGCGCCATGCTGGCACGGGCGCCGGTCCACGCCTCGGTGGAATACCGCCGGGGCAGCGCCTACGATAGTGAGCTGGAGCCAGGGAGCGCGGACCTGGTCACCGTCGCGCAGGCCCTGCACTGGTTCGAGCCGGAACGGTTCTACGCTGAGGTGAGCCGGGTGCTCAAACCAGCCGGGATACTGGCAGTGTGGACCTATGGCAATCAGGTGCTCGAAGATCGGGCGGTGAACGCCGTCGTCACCCGGTTCTACCATGAGGTGGTGGGCCCTTACTGGCCCCCCGAACGATGTCACGTGGAAGCCGGGTACAGCACCATCAGCTTTCCTTATCCCGAGCTCGACCACCCGGAATTTCAGATGCAGCAGCACTGGACTCTGGATGAGCTGCTGGGCTATATCGGAACCTGGTCCGCCACTCAGCTGTATCGGGAGGCAAAGGGATTGGACCCGATACCCGAGCTTGCCCGGGAGCTGCAGCCCCTCTGGGGCGATAACCGGAGCTCCCGGTTGGTCCGCTGGCCCCTTACCCTCCGAGCGGGGCGGCGCCCCGAATAGACCGGACGGGCCGAGCCATCCCCGGGCTCTCGGGGTGGTAACGAATCTCGGCCGGCATTACATTGGTCGCGTCCCTCAACAAGATCCGGTATGCAGACCCTCGACGAGTTCTCTCACTCCGCGCCGACCCGCGCCGGCGCTGGTGTAAGCGTGCTGGTAGTGGACGACGAGACTGCTGTCCGTCGGTTTGCTGTGCGAGTACTCCAGCGTGAGGGTTACGAGGTGCTCGAAGCCGCTGACGGCCTCGAAGCACTCGAAATGCTCCGAGCAGGAAAGGTGACTGTCGATCTGATCGTCTCGGATATCGTGATGCCCCGCATGAACGGGGTCGAGCTGATGCAGGCGGTGGCCGAGTCCGACCCCCAGATTCCGGTAGTGCTGATGTCCGGCTACGCAACCGCGGCGCTCTCGGAGCTTGGCATAGCCACGCCCTGCAGCATCGTCCCCAAGCCGTTCCCTGCCGAGCGACTCCTGGCTGAGGTCCACCGCTGTGTGCGGAGCCGGGGCGGAGGTTCCAGCGCGGCCTAAGAACCGTCCGGCTCTTCTCCTCTCAAATATCCTTTAGTCCCCCGCTGTCCGGCACCGCCATTGGCGCGGGTATTGCCGATCCTTCCGTCGTTGAAATGTGCTGGCTCACGGTTGTCACCGGCTTGAGGGTGCAGCCCCTTCATACCGGCGGATCTCAGCCAAGCATTCGTTCGGCTCCTACGAGCTAACCCGAAACTGGAATGTGCGTTAGACGGCCCGGCTCCCCGGGGGTTTACACCGGTCCTTGGAGCATGGACCGTGCGACGATTTGCAGCGCAGGCCGGTGCAGAACGCAATAGTTCTTCCCGCAGTTCATTCACCTGAGGAGTGAGCATGGTCGAGGAGCCACGATGAGTTTCGCAGCCCATAAACGGCCCGCCTGGCTCCTTCTTCTCCTGGTGTTGGGTTGTGATGGCGGCCCCAGCGGTCCGAGCGCTGCGAGCCTTCGAGTCACCATTCTCGGCCTTCCCAGCGGGACTGCAGCTGCGGTCACGGTCACCGGCCCCGACAACTTCAATCAGTCGATTTCGGCCACTCAGACCTTCACTCAGCTGATCCCAGGGTCCTACACCGTCACTGCGAGTCCGGTGACGGCCAGCAGCTCTACCTATGATCCGAGCCCGCCGTTGCAGACGGTTACCGTGGCCGCCACCAATACGCAGTCCAGCGCCTCGGTATTCTATTCCCAGGCCACCGGGAACCTCACCATAGCCGTGAATGGTCTCGGCACCAGTCGAAGCGCGGCGATCACGGTGACCGGCCCCGGGGGATACAACCAGCCGGTCGATGGCACCACTACGCTCGCCGGGCTCGATCCGGGCGTCTACACCGTGACGGCCAGCGACGCGGCATCGATCGGCTGTGCCACGCATACCGCCAGTCCCGACAGTCAGGTTGTGAGCGTCGTTGCCCGGAGTACCGTTACCGCAACGGT
>DATFQK010000317.1:0-6032 GCA_035264345.1 Gemmatimonadales bacterium
AGTCGATCGCGCCCACCGAAAAGGAGATGAAGGAGTACTTCGAGGAGCAAAAAGCCTCGCTGGGCACCCGTCCGGCCACGGTTTCGTTTCGCCAGATCGTGGTGACTCCAATGCCTTCGCCCGCCGCCAAGGCCCGGACCAAGGCGGAAGCCGACTCGATCGTCCTCGAGCTCCGAAGGGGCGCCGACTTTGCCGTCGCTGCGCGCCGCTTTTCCCAGGACCCCGGGTCGAAGGAACAGGGTGGCTCGCTCAACTGGTTCCGCCGGGGCGTAATGGTGCCGGAGTTCGAGCGGGTGGCTTTCACGCTCAGGCCCGGCATGATCTCAGATCCGGTGGAATCGCCTTTCGGTTATCACATCATTCAGGTCGAGCGGGTACAGCCGGCCGAGGTTCAGGCCCGGCACATCCTGCTGGTGCCGCACATCGATTCGGCGCAGGTGGACAGTGCGCGCGCCCGGGCCGACTCGATCAGGAGCGCGCTGATGGCCGGCGCGTCCTTCGATTCGCTGCAGCGGCTCTATCACGACCGTTCGGCCGAACGGCAAGCGGAGAGCGTTCCGGTCACGAAGCTGCCGGAAAATTACGCCAAGGTGGTGGGTGACTCCGTCGCGTCCGGCACCTTTCTTCCGGTGTTCACCATGCCAGGCTCCGGCCGGGACCAGTTCGTAGTGCTCCAGGTGACCGACCGCCGGCCCGAGGGTGAAATCAAGTACGAAGACGTGCGCGATCGCATCCGGGAGCAGCTGGGCCAGCAGCTCGCCATCAGGCGGTATCTCGACCGGCTGCGCCGCTCGACCTACGTCGAGATCAGGTCCTGAGGCCGGGCAAACTACCTCGGATCGCGGTGGCACTGGGTGATCCGCGCGGCATCGGTCCCGAGATCACCGCGAGCGCCCTGGCTCGGCCGCTTCCAGCAGAGATTACGCTGGTCGGCGCCGACGATCAGCTCGGCTCGATTCCGGCCGACCGGCGGCTCAGCGTGGGCACCTGGGGGCTCGGGGCCGGTGAGAGCTCAGACCGGAGCCGGACCATGCGGGCGGGCCGCATTGCCGGCAATGCGGTGGAGACCGCGGCCAAGCTCGCCCTGAGCGGTGAGGTTGACGCCATCGTCACCGCCCCCGCCCACAAGCACGCACTGCACCTCGCCGGATTTCCCTATCCTGGACACACCGAGTGGCTGGCCCATCTGGCCGGAGATGTCGACGTCGCCATGATGCTGGCAGCGGAAGGGCAGCTCGACGGGGGATCCACCCTTCGGGTCGTGCTGGTAACCACCCACGTCCCCTTCCGCGATGTAGCAGCGCTGCTCACCACCGATCGGGTGGTACGCACCGGGCGGGTGGTGCAGGCGGCGTTGCGGGACTGGTGGGGAATGGAACATCCCCGGCTCGCGGTCTGTGCCGTCAATCCTCACGCAGGCGAATCGGGGCTCTTCGGCGACGAGGAGGAGAGAGTGCTGAGCCCGGCCGCGCGGACGCTGGAAGCGGCGGGACCCCTGCCGGCGGACACCGTGTTCGTCCGGGCACTGCGCGGTGAGTTCGATGCGGTGCTGGCGCCTTATCACGACGTCGGGATGACTGCGATCAAGGTGGCCGCATTCGGGCGGGCGGTAAACGTCACACTGGGGCTGCCATTTCCCCGGACCTCACCGGATCACGGCACGGCGCTGGACATCGCCGGTACTGGAACGGCCGATCCTTCCAGCATGCGCGCCGCACTCGAGCTGGCGACCCAGCTCGCTGCCGGCGAACGAACCGCTAGGCCGGCTTTGCGGCGGTAGTGTCCTCTGCCCCGGCCTCCTCCGGCCGGGCAATGTGCAGCCTGATGGTCTTTACCCGACGCCCGTCCATCTCGACCACCTCGAAGGTGAATGGCCCAGCAGTCACCCGGTCTCCCACCCGCGGCAGGCGGCCGAGCTGGCCGAAGACATAGCCACCGATGGTGGTGTAGTCGGTATCGTCCAGCGTGCCGTCGTACTCCGCGTTGAAGCCCGAGATGGGCATGGAGCCGTCCAGGCGGGGGCCGCCTTCATCGGGGCCGGAGCGATCCTGTGGATCGTGCTCGTCGTAGATCGGCCCCACGATTTCCTCCAGCAGGTCTTCCATGGTCACCAGTCCGGCGGTGCCGCCATACTCGTCCAGCACCAGGGCCAGGTGAGTCTTGAGCCGCTTCATATCGGCCAGCACGTCCTCCACCTCGCGGGTTCCGGGGACGAAGAGCGGAGAACGCATGATCACCCGGATGGTCTGTCCCGGCCGGGAGCGCAGGGCGGAGAGGATGTCCTTGGCGTGCACCACGCCGATGATGTCGTCCAACGACTCGGTGTACGCGGGATAGCGCGAGCGGCCGTGAATGGCCACCTGGTCCGCCGCTGCTTCGACCGTAAGGTCGGCCTCCAGCGCGGCCATCTGGGTCCGTGGGGTCATCACTTCCTGGGCGGTCTTCTCACTGAACTCGAACACGCCCTCGAGTAGCCGGGCGTCCTGTTGCTGCAGACTGCCGCCTTCCTCGCTTTGCTCCACCAGCATCCGGATCTCTTCCGGCGAATGGATCCGTTCCAGCTCCGACGAAGCGTCCTTGATTCCCATCAGGCGGATCAGCCAATTGGCGCTCGAGTTGAGCAAGCCGGTTGCCGGGCGGGTGATCCAGGAGAAGATCAGGAGCGGTGTAGCCACCCAGCGACTCACCGATTCCGGATGGGTGATGGCGAGTGCCTTGGGTGCCTGTTCTCCAAACACGACGTGCAGGAAGGAGATCAACGAAATGGCGATCACGGAGGCAATTCCGCCGCGGGCCAGGAAGGAAAGCCAGGTGGGAAGTGAGGCGAACCAATCGCGAAGAAAGAACGCGACGGTATCTTCGGCCACGAACCCGAGCAGAATCGAGGCGACGGTGATTCCCAGCTGCGCGGCGGAGAGCTGGCGGTAGAGGTCTTGTTGCGCCGCCTGCACCGCCTTAGCCTTTCTATCCCCTTGCCGAACCATTGCCTCGATACGAGTGCGCCGGGCCGACACGAGGGCGAACTCGGCCGCCACGAAAAAAGCATTCGCGACCACCAAGACCAGTACCGCCAATAGCCGCAGGCCGATCGAGCCTGGCTGGGTCTCTTCCATGATGTTCAAGCGTAACCTTGGGGCCATGTTCGTGCGAGGGATTCAGTGATCCGCAGGGTGACGGTTCCTCCCTTCGAGGCGTTGGATCCTTATCTCCCCCGGGTCGCCGGCGCCGACCAGGCCACCCGCCAAACCGTCGCCGCGATTCTGGATGATGTGCTTGCCCGGGGCGATCTTGCGGTCGCCGAGTACACCCGCAAATACGACCAGGTGGACCTTGCGCCCGAGGCGTGGGAGCTCGATGCCGCCAGCTGGCAGGAGGCTCCTTCCCGGGTGTCCCCGCCGTTGCGGGAGGCCCTCTCCCGGGCGGTCCGGCGGGTCACCGAGTACCACCAGCGTCAGCGTGACAACGGCTATCATCTGGCGGAACCCGATGGCAGCCTGGTCGGAATGAAGGTGGCGCCTCTGGACCGGGTGGGCCTCTATATCCCCGGCGGAAAGGCATCCTACCCCTCCTCGGTCATCATGAACGCGGTTCCGGCGCTGGTGGCCGGGGTGCAGGAGATCATCGCGGTCGTTCCGCCCGGAGGAGTCACCGATGTGGTGCTGGCAGCCTGCGCCCTGTCCGGGGTCACCCGGGTGTTCCAGGTCGGCGGAGTCCAGGCGGTCGCGGCACTGGCCTACGGGACCCGAACCATTCCGCGGGTGGACAAGATCGTCGGACCGGGAAATCGCTGGGTGGCTGAAGCCAAACGTCAGGTGGCGGGACAAGTAGGGATCGACATGATCGCCGGGCCCACCGAGGTGCTCATCATCGCCGACGAGAGCGCTCGGCCGGAGCGGGTTGCGGCTGACCTGATCGCGCAGGCGGAGCACGACGAGGACGCTACCAGCTGGTGTGTGACGACCAGCCCGGACCTCGCCGAGATGCTGCCGGCGGCAGTGGAAGCGGCCTTGGTCGCCACACCCAGAGAGGCAATCGCCCGGCAGGCCCTGGAGCGCAACGGTCTCATCGTTCTGGCCGGATCGATGCGGGAGGCCATCGAGGTGGTGAACCGGCGGGCTCCGGAGCACGTGCAGATTGCCGCCGACGGCCCGGAGCGGGTGGCCGGCTCCATTCGGAACGCCGGAGCAATATTTCTGGGCGACAGCACTCCGGAGCCGGTGGGCGATTATCTGGCCGGGCCAAGCCACGTACTGCCGACCGGAGGCACCGCGCGCTACGCCTCTCCGCTTGGGGTCTACGATTTCGTAAAACGTACCAGCATCATCCGCTATACAGACAGCCGTCTGGCCAGCGACGCCGATGCCATCATTGTCCTGGCGGAGGCCGAAGGGCTGTTTGCCCATGCGGAGGCGGTGAGAATAAGAGTAGGTATGGCAGCGGGTCAGCGGGGCAGCGGGGCAGCAGCGGGAAGCGGGGAGGTTGACCGGGCGGTGAGCGACTAAATTCAGGTATGGCTGGATCACGCGTTAGTGCGGGCTCTCCGGTCGGCTCCCCCCTCAGATCCGACTGCGTCGAGCTTAATACTTACCGATCGGTGGCCCCGCTGCCCCGCCTTGCCGTCGTGCTGGGCCTGACCCTGGTCTTCATGCTGGTCGAGGCAGTCGGCGGCTGGATCAGCGGCTCGCTGGCCCTGCTGGCCGATGCCGGGCATATGCTCACCGATGCCGGCGCCCTCGGTCTCTCTCTTCTCAGCGGATGGATCGCTCTACGGCCCGCCACGGACAACAAGACCTTCGGCTACCAACGGTGGGAAATCCTGGCGGCGCTGGTCAATGGGGCGGCCCTCTTCGGGATTGCTGCGTGGGTGATGGTGGAGGCGGTCCGGCGGATTCAGCAGCCCCAGCCGATTCAGGCCCAGCTCTTCCTGATTGTGGCCGCGGCTGGTCTGGTGGTGAACCTGATCAGCCTGAGAATGCTGCACGGCCTCCGGCACGGCAGCCTGAACACCAGGGGAGCCTACCTTCACGTCCTGGGCGACGCCTTCGGTTCTGCCGGAGCGCTGGCTGCAGCCGCGGTCATCTGGCTCACCGGCTGGGTCCTGGCCGATCCGATCATCTCCATTGCGTTGGCCCTGCTGATTCTGGTAGGAGCCTGGCGGCTGATCCGGGAGAGCACCGACATCCTGTTGGAGGGCGTTCCCGGGCACGTCTCCATGCAAGACGTCGAGCGCCGCATGCTCGATGTCCCCGGCGTTACCTCGGTTCACGACCTGCATGTCTGGACGGTGACCAGTGGCCTGATCGCGATGAGCGGCCATGCCATCGTACCGGAGCTGGCGTCTCATCCGGAGGTGCTGGAAGGGATCCGGGTGCAGATGGCGGGTCTGGGTATCGCTCACGTCACAATTCAGCTCGAGGTTCAGCACGAGTGCGAGGAGCCCCGTGCAGTATCGGCCGGTGGTTCCCACCACGATCATCACCGTCATTAGGGCGGGAAAGATGGGAAGGACGGGAAGGACGGGGTGGTATGCTGTCAGGCAGAAAAGCAGTTGAGCCCGAGGCCTGACCCCCCTTCCAGCCTTCCCCCGTACCTTCCCGTCTTTCCCGTCTTTCCCGTCTTTCCCGCCCCTTCGCTTCGCTCAGGGCAGGCTCTTCCCCTCCTTACAAAAAACCTTGCCACCACGCACCGAGCCACCTATATATGCGCCGCGGAGGCCCGGGCGTTCGGGCCTCCTCCGTTCAGGTCAACGCTGGATGCCCCATTGATCCGTAACTTGGCGATCATCGCCCATGTCGATCACGGCAAAACTACCCTGGTGGACCAGATGCTCCGGCAGGCGGGAGCATTCCGGGCCAACCAGCAGGTGGAAGAGCGCGTGATGGATTCCAACCCGCTCGAGCGCGAGCGGGGCATCACCATTCTGGCCAAGAATACGGCGGTGCGGTGGAAGGGTACCAAGATCAACATCGTCGATACCCCGGGGCACGCGGACTTCGGCGGTGAGGTGGAGCGGATTCTCCGGATGGTCGACG
>DATFQK010000318.1:0-3967 GCA_035264345.1 Gemmatimonadales bacterium
CCGGGCACGCCGAACGATCCGGGGACGCCACCCCCAAATCAGGGCCTCCAGGGCAGGTACGTGCTGGAGCAGATCAACGAATCGCACCCGGGGCAACTAGTCACCATCGCGAATCCGGATGGCCAGGTGATCGGCCTCTATCGATTCGATGCGGATTCGAGGCTGGAGCTGCACGCCGACCAGGCGTTTGCCCTCACGCTCCTATACAGCAACGACATCAAAAAGCTCGTTCTCGAGGACCGTGGCGAGCTGGAGCAGGCGGGACCAGCATCGCAGGAAGGGGCAGTTCCGCTGACGTTCGCTTCGGCCACGTACGGCGACCAGTTCACCGGATTCGTGCTGGGGGACATCGTGGCGATCAAGTACGACATGGATGGCGATGGAGAGATGGAGTCGTCTTTCGGGTTTCGGCGAGTCGATTAGAGTCGCCAGTCGCCAGTCGCCAGTCGCCAGGAGTGAGAACGGGCATCCCGAGTGAAGCCAAGGATTGTCATCCTGAGCAAAGCGAAGGAGCCGAAACGAAGGATCAATTACAACTCCATTTAAGAAGGAGTACTACCATGCAGCGCTTCATTCTTTCTGTTCTCGCCGCCTCGTTCTGTCTCACAGGCTTCGCCCAGGCGCAGCGGCCGCACCCCGTAGTCCCGACGTCGGCCCGCTGGGTGATCAACGGCCACTCTACGATGGCGCTGGGCACTTCCGTCAGCGACGCCTTCAACGAGGTGAAGACTTCCAGCGGATTGGGAGCCGGCGTCGAGGTGGGCTACCGGGTCACGCCGAGACTCCTGGCCTATGCCGGCCTCGAGATCGCCAAGCAACCGGTCGACGCGGTGGAGCTTGAGGGCGACTACGGCCTCACTCACCTCGAGGCGGGCGCCAGACTCAGCTTCCCGAGGGCAGGCAGCAAGATCATGCCGTATGTCGGCCTCTGGGTCGGCCGGCGTAGTCTCAGCACTACCCTGGAAAACTTCGACACCGGAGCCATCGCTGACTTTTCGCTGTCGGGCATGGCGGCTGGAGCGAGCGGAGGAGTGCAGCTGTTCCTGTCACCGAAGCTCGCGCTCGATGGCGGCCTGAGCATCGGAGTTGGAAAGATGGGGAACGTGAAGGTAGACGGGGAGAAGCAGGTTACTCAGGGTCTGGGCAGTACGACCACGACTCGGCTCAGGTTCGGAGCGAACTGGTATCCGTGAGAGTAGGAAGCTATGAGCTATGAGCTATGAGCTGGAGCGGTTGTCATCGGAGCGTAGCGAAGGAGCTGGACCACTCGAGTGCAGTGATTCTCTCGGCTGGCACCAGGCTTCGGTCCCTTCGCTTCGCTCAGGGTGACAAGCAAAATTACCCCAGCTCCCAACTGGCGATCCTCCGGCCTGCGCCGTTACTTAACCCGACATCCCACCCTTAAGGAGAGAGCCGTCGCCAATGGCTGTTGAGCTGCATCACGCACTCGAGCCCGCCTCGTCGGTCCCCGCTCCCATATCCACCGACGATCGCCTGCACACGCTGGACATCCTGCGCGGGCTCGCACTGTTCGGGATGATCCTAGTGCACTTCCATCAAAAAATGCGAATCGAGGTCACCGGTCTCGAGGATCTGATCGCGTGGGGCGTGTGGATCCTGGTGGAGCAGAAGGCGTGGGGAATTTTCGCCTTTCTCTTCGGGGTCGGGTTCGCAGTGCTCTTGCGGCGGCTGGAGGCGCGCAATGCGCCAGTCGTTCCGATCTATCTTCGCCGCCTGGCAGGGCTCGCCGTGTTCGGCCTGATCGCACAGGTCGGGTTCGGGTTCCACGTTCTGCTGGAGTACGCAGCGTGGGGACTGGTGCTCCTCGTTATCCGGCGGTGGTCCACTCCGGCTGTGCTGGCAACTGCCCTCGTGGCGGTCTTCGCCCGTCCGGTCACTGCCGCACTCACCGCGGCCTACGCCTGGTCGACCGGCGGTTCATCGCCTGCGCCGGTCACCACTGCGCTCCGTCAGGCGGCTGAGGCGACCGCAGAGAACGCCGACTATCTGGCGCTGTTATGGGCCCGGTGGGCGCTCTTCGTCGGCGGGCTGCCGCATGGTTGGCGCGATCTGCTCCCGGACACCAACCTCGCGCTCTTCTGCCTCGGTCTCCTCGCTGTGCGCCATGGCGTCCTCGACCAGCCGCTGCGCCACCGCAGGCTCATCATCGGCTGGATGATTTTCGGCGCCGTGGCATGGGCCGCCCACTGGCTCGTCCTTAAAGATCTCCCCGAGCTGCCGGTAGCCGGTGCAACGTGGCCGGTCTCCCAGGGGCTGGGGCTGCTCAACGAGCAGTGGCTGTGCCTGACATACATCGGGGCGGTGGTACTGCTGCTCGCGTATCGTCCGGCCTGGACTCGTCGCCTGCGTGCGGTCGGATCGGCGGGGCGAATGGCCCTTACCAACTACATGCTTCAGGTCGCCGTACTCGATGCGCTCGCGTCCGGGTACGGATTGGGGCTGAAGCTCCGGCCTGCCGCCTACGTCCTCGCGGCCGTCCTCCTATTCAGCGCCGAGGCGGCGTTCAGCACCGCATGGCTCGCGCGCTTTCGCTTCGGTCCGCTCGAGTGGCTCTGGCGAATGATTACCTACGCCCGGCCTCAACGGCTGCGACGAGCTCCCTCGCTGCGCTCAACAGTTGCTCATAGCTCCTAGCTTCCTAGCTCCTAGCTAACCCCCGCACCCACCGGCATATTCCGCTCCTTCCTTCAACAGAGGCAGGAATGGACGAGCTGCTAGTCCGGCTTAAGCAGGCACTGGCGGGTACGTACTCTTTCCAGCGCGAGCTGGGCGGTGGCGGCATGTCCCGGACCTACCTCGCACTGGAGCAGTCGCTCAATCGCCGCGTCGTGGTGAAGGTGCTCGCGCCGGAGCTTCTGGCTGGCATCTCATTCGAGCGCTTCCATCGTGAAGTGCTGCTCGCGGCTCAGCTCCAGCATCCTCATGTCGTGCCGGTCCTCAGCGCGGGCGAGGCCGGTGGGCTTCCCTGGTTCAGCATGCCGTACGTAGATGGCGACAGCCTTCGCCGCCGTCTCGAGCAGGGACCGGTGCCGACCGGCGAGGTGATCAGCATCTTGCGAGACGTCGCCCGGGCTCTTGCTTACGCGCATGCGCGCGGCATCGTCCACCGCGACATCAAACCCGACAACGTCCTCCTCTCCGGCGGCAGCGCCACCGTCACGGACTTCGGCATCGCCAAGGCCATCACCGCCGCCCGGACTGACGGCGGCGCTTACGCCACGAGCCTGACCCAGGTGGGAACCTCCATCGGGACACCGATCTACATGGCGCCCGAGCAAGCCGCGGCGGATCCGAACGCCGATCACCGGGTGGATATGTACGCGTTCGGGGTGATGGCATACGAGCTGATCGCGGGGCGGCCGCCGTTCCAGGGCAACACCCCGGCGCGGCTCCTGGCTGCTCACATGTCGGAGACGCCGCGTGACGTTCGGTCCATCCGGCCCGAGATTCCGGCGGCCCTGGCCGAGCTGATCATGAGGTGCCTGGCGAAGGATCCGGAGGACCGCCCACAGCAGGCGCGCGATCTGGTTCGCGTGCTGGAGACGGTCACCACCAGCGGGAACGCGGCCGCGGTTCCGGCGGTGCTCCACGGCGGCCGATTCCCATTCGGCAAGGCCCTCGGCCTCTGGGCAGCGGCAACGGCGATGGTGGGCGTGACGGCGTGGGCGGCGACCGCAGTCATGGGCCTCCCCGACTGGGTGCTGCCGGGCTCGCTCGGCGTCATGCTCGCGGGCCTGCCGGTTATCGTGATGACCGCTTACGTGCAGCGCGCGGCGTATCGGGCGTACGCCATCACGCCGCAGCGAACGCCGAGTGGTGGCTTGCCCGCGCAGGGAACGCTGGCCACACTCGCACTCAAGGCGAGTCCTCACGTCTCCTGGCGCCGAACCTGGATCGGGGGCGGCGTGGCGGTCGCGGCTTTCGCCGTGCTGGTAGTGGGGTTCAT
>DATFQK010000319.1:0-3080 GCA_035264345.1 Gemmatimonadales bacterium
TGAGAGCGTCGGGTGTGACCGGTTTCTGAAGAAATGCCGCCCCCGGCTCGAGCAGTCCCCGCCGTTCAATCTCACCGTCAGAGTAGCCAGAGGTAAAGAGGACCGGGATACCCGGCCGCAGCTCCGCGATCTGGTCCGCCAGCTCCCGGCCACTCTGGCCCGGCATGATGACGTCCGCCAAAACCAGGCTGATCTGACGGGTGTTCAAGACGATATTCAGGGCCTCAGCCGTGCTTCCTGCCTCGAGTACGTGGTAACCCGTACCCTCGAGCGCCCGCTTCATCATGTAGCGCACCCCCACTTCATCCTCGACGATCAGAATGCACTCGCCCGCCCCGGCCTGCGGTAGAAGGGACGGCGTCCGCGATCGGGCCATCTCCCCGGCTTTAACCGGCAGATAGATCTTGAACGTGGTGCCCTGCCTCGGCTCACTGTAAACCCAGATGTAGCCATCCGACTGTCTCACGATGCCGTACACCGTCGAAAGCCCCAGACCCGTTCCCTGACCCAATCCTTTGGTGGTAAAGAACGGCTCGAAGAGATGGGTTAGTGTCTCGCTGTCCATGCCGTGCCCGGTATCGCTCACCGCGATCACCACGTATGGACCGGACTGAATAACGGTCCCCTTTTTGGTGCGCGCATACTCCGCTGTGAGCTCCATGGGGAAGGTCTCGATGGAAATCCTGCCTCCCTTCGGCATGGCATCTCGCGCGTTCAGAGCGAGGTTGAGCAGGACCTGCTCCAGCTGCCCGGGGTCCGCTCTCACCATGCCAAGCTCGGGAGCCAGCCGTAATACCACCTCGCAGTCCTCACCCATGATCCGCCGAAGCACCGGCTCCCACTTCTGAATCACCGCGTTTACCTGGAGTACTTCGGGCTTCAGGATCTGCTGCCGGCTGAAGGCAAGAAGCTGCGCCGTCACCGCGGCGGTGCGTTCCGCGGCCCCCTGGATGAACTCAACGTCGGCCCGGACCGGCTCGGGCACATCAGGCCGCCTCAGAATAAATTCGGACGCGCCCAGGATCACGCTCATCTGGTTGTTCGCCTCATGGGCGACACCCCCGGCGAGCCGTCCCACCGACTCCATGCGATGGGCCTGTCGCAAGCGCTCTTCGGCCACGCGGTGTTCGGTGACGTCGGTGCAGATGCCGGTCAGGTAGATGGGTCGGCCCTGCTCGGAGCGACGGATTTCCCCGTGATTGGCGATCCAGCGAATCGCACCGTCGGGCAACACAACTCTGAACTCGTAATCGAGATCTCCTCCCGCCTCGACTGCCCGGCGTACCGTTTTGCCTACCAGCTCCCGATCGTCGGGATGCACTCGGGCCAGGAAATCTTCGTAGCTGGAGATCCGGTCACCGGAGTCCAGACCGCAGAGTCGGCGCAGATTGTCGTCCCAGACCAGCGTGTCGTTCTCGACTGACCAGACCCAGACTCCCATTCGGGCCGCATCCAATGCCCGCCGGAGGCGCTTCTCACTATCGGCCAGCGCCGTTGTGGCATGGTCGCGCTCCAGCCGTACCGCTGCGGCAAGCACCAGGCCCGTGACCGAGACGGCGACCAGATACGATGTGACCTCGAGAAGGGTTCTGGTAGAAGTGGCGCTCACGAACGGGCCGCTGCCGGCGACGGTATGACCCACCGCGGCAGCGGCCACCGTTAAAGTCATAAGCGAGGCACCTCGAGCCCCGAAGCGCAACGCGGCCCAGATGACGAACGGGAACAGGAGATAGAGATACTGTACCTGCACCGGCAGAGGTCCGCCCAGGGTGCGGCCAAGCCCGACCTCACCCGCCACGGCGGTCCCCATGCATAGCAATACCACCTCGGCCAATCGCCGGGGGATGTGTGGCGCTGCAGAACTGGTCCAGGCGAACACAAGAGGAGCCACCACAAGTGCGCCCAGCAGGTCTCCGGTCCACCAGGTTACCAGGGCAATCGGCAGCGCGGAGGTGGGAATCAACCCCGACAACCAAAGACTGCACGAGCCGACCACCGCACTGCAGAGTGCCCCGAACGGCGCGGCGGTGAGCAGGAAGGTCCGTACGTGCCTGATGTCATCCAGTTGCGGGCGAGAGCCAGTGCTTCGCCGCAGAAGAGAGGACGCGACAAGTGCCTCGAGCGTATTGCCCGTGGCGATGGCAACTGCGGCGGTGAGGGGCACTGAGGTTGCGGCATTGGCAAGGAGAGCGGCAATTGCAATGGCTGGCCAATACCGAATTTCCAGCATCGTGAGCGCGGCTATGGCGATACCGGTCGGCGGCCACACCAGCGAAATGCTCTGGCCGATCGAGGCGTACCTGAGCCCGAGCCGCGCGGATCCATAATACACGAGGCCCAACAATGCCGACACGGCGAGATACCTGAACCATTGCGGGAGCGTAACCCTGGATCTCGATATCATTCTTTCCGCCGAGAATTGCCGGAGGCCGGCACGAGCGAGGCATTGTCGATCAGGCGTGACTAGTACGATAGGAGCGGGAGCGAGTGTTCGCTACTATTTGTCACGGGCGTAAAAAGCGCCGCCTCCTCGAGTTCTGCTCCGCGCTTCATAGGCCAACTGGGGGCCCTAAACCATGGCGCGACTGCTGGTGCTGTTCGTGACCGCCTTCGTGGACATGGTGGGGCTCACCATGATCGTTCCCCTGCTGCCGTTCTACGCCACCGAGCTGGGTGCCAGCGCAACGGTGGTGGGACTGCTCGTCTCCGCCTTCTCGGTAGCTCAGCTGGCTGTGGCCCCGGTGTGGGGCAGCTTCTCCGACCGCTATGGCCGCCGTCCAGCCATACTCGCGGGGCTGCTGCTCACCAGCTGTGCCTACGTCATTTTTGCCTTTGCCGGATCGGTGCTGGTACTGCTTCTCTCCCGTCTGGTGCAGGGATTGGGGGGCGGCACGATCGGGGTGGTGCAGGCGTACGTGGCCGATGCTTCACCCCCTGAACAGCGGACCAAGAGCCTGGGCTGGCTCTCGGCGGTGACCAGTCTAGGCGCCGTGGCCGGTCCGGCGTTCGGGTCGGTAATGATCTCCGTGGGAGGAAGGGCGGCGCCGGGGATCGGCGCGGCGGCGCTGGCGCTCCTGGTC
>DATFQK010000320.1:0-3363 GCA_035264345.1 Gemmatimonadales bacterium
GACCCGGCGGATCAGGTCGGGCAAGGCGTCGGCCTTGATGTCGGGCTCGGAGATGACGGTGCAGCCCAGCTCCTTCAACCCATCGATGCCGACCTTCTCGAATTTGTCGGCGATTAGGACCTTCATGCCTTCTCCGTATGCAAGATTCCAGAGTCACGAGTCGCGAGTCACGGGTCGCGAGTCTTGCCGGAGGCCAATCTCGAGCTCCATGAGACTCATGACTCGTGACTCGCGACTAACCTAATTCATGGACGAATAACCCGCTCCTGAGCTTAGGCTCGAACCAGGTGCTCTTGGGCGGCATCACCTCCCCGGCATCGGACACGGCAATCAGCTGCTCCATGGTGGTCGGGTACAGCGAAAACGCGATCGCCATATCCCCCGAATTCACTCTTCGTTCCAGCTCCGCAGTACCCCGGATGCCACCCACGAACTCCAGCCGCTTGTCAGTGCGGGGGTCGCCCACCCGGAGGATGGGTCCGAGCACCCGGTCCTGCAGCAGCGAGACGTCGAGCGATCCGATGGGATCGGACCGATCGATGCTGGCAGGATCGAGCTCCAGCCGGTGCCACACCCCTTCGAGATAGACACAGAAGCTGCCCGGGCGAGACGGACGAGGGTCGTCAGTTCGGCTTAGCCGGCCCACTTTGGCCAAGCCATGGAGGACGTCGGCAGGAGCCTTGCCGGCCAGGTCGCGGACCACCCGGTTATAAGGAAGGATGGTGAGCTGGGCGGCCGGAAAGAGCACCGCGAGAAACCAGTTGTATTCCTCGTCTCCCCGGTGCCTGGGGTTGGCGGCACGGCGCTCCTTCCCCGCCCTCCAGGCGCTGGCGGAGCGGTGATGACCGTCGGCTACATACGCCGTAGGCACGGCCTCGAAGACGTGAACCAGTGCTCGATTGTCGGGGATTCGCCAGACGGTGTGCCGGACACCGTCGGGAGCGGTAAAGTCGTACAGCGGCTCGGTTCGCAGTACGGCAGCGGTCAACTCGTCGATCCGGTTCTCTCCCCGATACGCCAGAAATACCGGCTCGGCATGGGCATTCAGAGTCAGGACGTGCCGGGTGCGATCGTCCTCCTTGTCGGGCCGCGTCTTCTCGTGTTTGCGAATCACGTCGCTCTCATAATCATCCACGTGAACGCAAGCCACTACGCCAACCTGATTGCGGCTGTCCATGATCTGGCGATACAGATAGAGCGAGGGCTCCCGGTCGCGGATCAGTGTGCCCTCCGCCATGAACCTCTCGAGCGCCGCGCGAGCGCCGGCATACACCTGCGGGTCGTGCGGATCGGCGCCCTTCGGCAGATCGATATCGGAGCGCCCGACGTGGAGGAAGCTGTGGGGATTGCCTCGTGCCAGCTCGGCGGCTTCGTCACGATCGACCACATCGTAAGGGACCGCAGCCACCTGTGAGGCCAGCTCGGGCGCGGGGCGAATGGCAGGGAAAGGATGCAGTCTCACAGGATCGCTGAACTCGAAAGAATGTTAGCCGCCGGGTTGCACGGCCCGCTCACAGAGACCGAGCCCCGCATCCACCAGCAGGGCCAGAACTGCCGCGGGCAAGGCTCCGGAAAGAATCATACGGGTGTCGGACAGCGCCAGCCCAGCGGCAATGAGATCGCCCAGACCGCCGGCCCCGATGAATGCGGCCAGGGTCGCGGTACCGACGTTGATGACGGCCGCGGTACGGATCCCCGCCATGATAACCGGCGCGGCCAGAGGCAGACGAACGTAACGCAGAGTCTGGCGCGGCGTCATGCCCAGAGCCCACGCCGCCCCCACCGCATCAGGCGCCGCATCGCGCACACCAGTGTAGGTGTTCCGAAGAATGGGATAGAGCGAATAGAGAAAGAGGGCGACCAGAGCCGGGATGACGCCGATGCCCAGCAGGGGGATCATGAACGCGAGCAAAGCAATGCTGGGGACGGTCTGCAGCAGGCCGATTCCGCGGATGACCGGCTCAGCCGAGCCACGGCGGCGCTCCAGCGCCAATCCGAGCGGCACCGCGCAGAGAATTGCTGCCAGGAGGGAGATGCTGACCAGGAGCAGATGCCGCAGGGTCAACGCCAGAATGGAGCTCCGCTGGTCCCACAGATAGCCGGCGACACCGGACTCGTGCGTGCGGGAGAAACCGGAAGTACCAGCGGCGGCCCGAGTGATGCCTAACGCCAGCAGCGCTCCTCCGGCCACCCGGTCCAGCGGGATGCGGTCCACCTCGATCCGCCGGTTGAGCCGCCGCATGTCCGCCTCGGTCAGGAGACCGCTCAGCTCGGTCAGCACTCCCACCGCGGCAGGGAACTCGCGGGCAAATCCGGAGCTGACCAGCGCCGCCGCCTCGTACGGCGGAAAGAACCGGCGATCGTCCTCCAGGATGACCACGTTGTATCGCACAATGAAGCCATCGGTCGAATACCCATCGATTACATCCACCTCGCCCGCCGCCAGCGCCTGGTACTTCACCGCGGGCAGCAGGGCGCGCACCGCCCGGAAGCGGATTCCGTAAGCGCCCTCTATCCCTGGCAGACCATCGGCCCGCCCGATGAAGTCGGCGGTGAGCCCGGCCCGGAGCCGGCTCGAGACCCGCGCCAAATCGCTCAGCGTGGTCAGGTGGTACTGCCGTGCGGTCTCCTGCCGCACGGCTATGGCATACGTGTTCTGAAAGCCGAGCGGCGGCAACCAACGCACTCCGAAACGCCGGCGGAACTCGCGACTCACCCGGCGGTACACTTCGCCTGGATCGGGACCGGGCCGCTCCCCCAGAATGGCGAGGAGGCCGGTGCCGGTGTATTCCGGATACACATCAATGGCATTGGTACGAAGCGCCTGGAAGGCTATCTCCGTGGCCCCGAGGCCTGGCCGTCGGCTCACACTAAAGCCTCGGGCCTCCAGCAGCTGGGCAAACATCTCCGCCAGAAGATACGACTCTCCAAACGGCTTGGACGCGACGATTATGGGTCGAGACTGGGGGACCGGCCGGTCCTGCAGGCTGTGACCCGGGCTAGCGCTCAGCAGCAGTGGAAGGAGCACAGCGTGGAGAGTCACGCCCGCAGCACTCGGGCGCGCAGCAGTAGCTCGCGAACGTACTCGCCCGCCGGGGCCTCCTGCAATTCTCGAGCGGTTGCGACCTGTTCGACCCTTCCCTGGCGCATGACCACAACCCTGTCGGCCAGGTCGAAGGCTTCATGGAGGTCGTGGGTCACCAGCACACTGGTAACGCCCAGCGTCCGGCGAACCCGATCGAAGGTACTCTGGAGCTCGACCCGGGTAATCGCGTCGAGAGCGCCGAACGGCTCGTCGAGCAGGATGATGTCGGGTTTCACCGCGAGGGCCCGGGCGACGGCTACGCGCTGCCGCTGCCCACC
>DATFQK010000321.1:0-2753 GCA_035264345.1 Gemmatimonadales bacterium
GTCCAGAGCACAGGCCTGAGCACTATAACCGGGCCCGATGGCCGATACACCTTGCGCCGCGTGCCGGTGGGGGCTCAGACGATCGTGTTTCGCTGGCTAGGCTACAAGCCCATCGAGATCGGGACCACTGTGGAAGCCGACCGCACGGCTACGGTATATGCAGCCATGGAGCCGGTGCCCGTGGCCCTCACCGAGCTGGTGGTGTCCACCGCGTCCCGGACCCCGGAGCGAATTGTCGAAGCACCGGCCGCGATCTCGGTGGTTGAGCCCCAGGTGCTGGAAAACACCTCGATCACCGGTCAGGCACCCCTCGCACTGCAGACTGTGCCTGGCGTGGATGTGGTGCAAAGCGGGGTAAACGACTTCAACGTGAACGCCCGCGGCTTCAACTCGTCGCTCAACCGCCGAGTGCTGGTGCTGCAAGATGGACGCGATCTCTCGATTGCCTTCCTCGGCGCCCAGGAGTGGAACGGCATGACCCAGCCGCTGGAAGACGTCGGCCGCCTGGAGATGGTACGGGGGCCCGGCTCGGCGCTCTATGGCGCCAACGCGTTCAGCGGAGTGATCAACATCATAACTCCGGAGGGACGGGAGGTGGCCGGCACCAAGCTCAGCTTCGGTGGCGGCGAGCTGGAAACGATCCGGGGCGACTTTCGCCAGGCCGGCGTGTTCGGGAACGACCGGTTCGGCTATCGGCTGAACGTCGGCGGGACAAAGAGCGATACCTACACCCGCTCCCGAACATTGACCGACGGCACCTCTCTGCAAAAGGAATACGCCGATGCCACCGATGAACCGGTGGGGCTCACCCGGGAGACTACCCCGCTGACCGGCCAGACCATCGACCCGGCCACCGGCGAGCCACTGGGAGACCGCGCCGGCCTTAAAAACGTGTACGCCTCCGGGCGTCTGGATTACTACCTCACCAACGGCTCGGTGCTCTCCGCCGACGGCGGTTTCGCCCAGGTCGAGAATGAGGTGTTCGTTACCGGTATCGGACGGGTGCAGGTGCTGAAAGCGGTCAAGCCATATGCCCGGGCGGCCTTCGCGACAAACCACACCAACATCTTCGGATTCTGGAACAGCAGGACCTCGGTCGACCCCCAGATCGCCCTTTCCAGCGGCGCTCAACTCGAGGAACGATCCGACATCTTTCACATGGAAGGGCAGCAGAACTGGAACTTCATGCAGGACCGTGGCCGGGTGGTCTACGGGGCGTCCTACCGCAATACCATGGTCAATACCTCGGGCACGCTGATGAATCCGATCAACGATGATCGGAGCGACGATTACTACTCCGGCTATGGCCAGGTGGAATACAAGCTCTTCCCCCAGCTCCGGATCGTCGGCGCAGCCCGGGTGGATGACGGGACCCTGTTCGAGACCCAATTTTCTCCCAAGGGCGCGTTGGTTTACAGCCCCACGGAGAATCACTCGTTTCGATTTTCGGTGAACCGCGCGTTCCAGACCCCCAACTACTCCGAGTTCTTCCTTCAGGCTCCCGCGGCGGCGCCCACCGCCGGTCCGGCTACGGTAGAGGGAGGGCTCGAGGCGTACTACACCCAGGTTCAGGCGAGCCTCCCGCCCGCCGCGCTGGCCGGGATCACGCTGCATCCGTCGCTCCCCTGGAACTTCTCTCCCTCGACTCAGGTCCTGGCCCTGGGCAATTCGAACCTGGATGTCGAGACGGTTCTCGGGTGGGAGCTGGGCTACAAGGGGAGCATCTCCAATACGCTGTACTTCACCGCGGACCTCTACATCAATAAGCTGGAGAACTTCGTCACCGATCTCCTGCCCGGAGTGAACCCGGCGTACCCGACGTTCCAGCTCACCGACGGCGGGATCAACATCCCCGCCGACCTGACCGCCCTGGATCAGCGGATCCAGCAGCTGGAGCAGGGAGGGCAGCTTACTCCGGCGCAGGCGGCGGCGCTCCGGGCGCCCATTCCTACGCTTCAGGCCGGCTACGGCAGTGTAGTAGCGGGCACCACGATCTCAGGCGCGCCGGGCCTTGCCACGCTGCCAGACGGCAGCCGTGCGGTGGTGCTCTCCTACACCAACGCCGGTAAGGTGACGGAACGCGGGATAGAGCTGGGACTGGGCTATCAGTTCACGCCGGAGATTCGAGCAGATGTCTCCTTTACCGGCTTTGACTTCGAGGTGGAGTCCCAGCAGGCCGGCGATCAGCTGCTGCCCAATACCCCGAGCAAGAAGGCCACGCTGGGTCTGTCGTACGTGGGAGAGCGGTTCGACGCCAACGGGTCGGTCCGCCTGATCGATGGCTACCAGTGGGCGGCCGGGGTATTTCAGGGATACGTCCCGTCGACTGAACAGATCAACCTGGGCGCGGGATACCGGATCAACAACTATCTCCGGATCAACGCCATCGCCACTAATCTGCTGGATCAGAAGCGGTTTCAGCTGTACGGCGGGTCGGTGATAGGTCGCCGGGTGCTGGGAGGGGTTACGGCGAGCTTTTGAACGTTACGGCGATAATCGCTCGATTCGCCAGCGGTCGCCGTCGCGGACGTAGCGGATTCGGTCGTGCAGCCGGCTGGCGCGGCCCTGCCAGAACTCGATGGAATCGGGCCGGAGCCGGAATCCGCCCCAGTAGGGGGGCAGCGGCACGTCATCACCCGGGTAGCGACGCTCCAGCTCGGGAACTCGCTCGTCCAGCTGCTGCCGGCCGGCAATCACCTGGCTCTGATGCGAGATCCAGGCGCCCAACCGGCTGCCCCGGGGTCGGGTCCGGA
>DATFQK010000322.1:0-3895 GCA_035264345.1 Gemmatimonadales bacterium
CGAACATCTGAACCACCTGCTCGGCCGTGCCGACGATCCTCAGCAGGTCTTCGCTGCTCGCGCTCATCGGTTCACCACCGTCTGCAGCCCGCGGTCGAACGGGCCGAGAAGTGGACGGAGCACGGCCGAGCAGTTCTGGCAGCCGGTCAGCAGGTGGCGGACCACGGCGCGGCTGTCCTCCCGGCTCAGGTCGCCACGGACGAAGCTGTCAAGTCGGCCCGACGTGGGATGTGGAGCCTCAGGCATTGCAACCTTGTGCTCCTGGTTCGCTCTGCTTGCCATCACCCAGTCTCTTTGTGCTGCCCACATATCCACCATGGCAGAAGGAAGAGAAACTTCGCCCGTGCTGCTCTTGCCACCCAAAATCGTCACCTCCTCTGAAGTTCTAGGCATGACTTTGATCAGGAATGATCGATGATGTCTCACCCACAATCAGGTAGGTGTGATCCTTCATCTTTGATCCATCCCTTCGCTCGGGTGGAAGGTAGGTCGACTCGCGGCTCTGGACAAGAGGCAGTGAATACATTAGAAAACGGACTAAGCAACGACTTCCGGCAGGAGAGGCGGACGCCATGACGCTGCGAGAGTGCACGTTTCGCGTCACGAAATCGGCGCCGCAGGCACGGAACAGATGGGAGGGATGACGCACATGCCGAAGGCCATCAATCAGGACCCGGGCATCGTCTTGTTGTTTCTTCGCCGCGGCCAGAGGTGGAGCCAGGTGCAGTTGGGTAAGGCCGCCCACACTTCACCCAACCTCATCAACGACTATGAGCAGGGACGCAAGGAGCTGAGCAGAAAGCGGCTCGAATTTCTGATCTCTTTCATGGGTGTTCCGCCGGAGGTGATCGACGAAAACCTTACGCGCCTGGAGTCGAACCGCGCTGCGGCCGGTGCGCCCGGGTCGGCCGCCGGGCTCACGCCGGCCCGGCGGCGGGTCGAGGCGGTGGTCTCCCGGGTGGGCAGGCTGGCGGCCGAGTTCGCCCGTTCCACGCTGTCGATCGTGGCCCTGGAAGGAGAGGCGCTGCAGGCGCGGGAGGAGGCCCGCCGGCTGTGGCCGCGCCTCGAAGGCCGGAAGACGGACGAGCGGCTCGCGCTGGTCGAGGAGTCCGTGGAGGTCCGCACCTGGGCGATGGTCGAGCTGGTCTCGGCCAAGAGCATCGAATGGGCGCCGAGCAGCCCGGCCGAAGCGCTGGAGCTGGCCGAGCTCGCGCTCCGCATTGCCGAACTCTGCCTCGGGGACGAGTGGCTGCGCCAACGCGCCCAGGGCTATGCCTGGTTCCACGTGGCGAATGCCCGCCGGGTGACGAACGACCTGCCGCGAGCGGACATGGCTCTGAGCACAGCGAAACCGCTTTGGAAGGCTGGTGCTCCTGGGGATCCAGGACTCTTCGACGAGACTTGGGGTTACTGGATCGAAGCGACCGTCCGGAAGGCACAGCGCCGCTTCCCAGAGGCGCGGCGGCGGATCGAGCAGGCACTCGCCGCTGATCGAGGAGGTCTTCGCGGGAAGCTGCTCCTTTCCAAAGCGCAGATCTTGGGAGCGCTCGGCAACATCGAGGGCTCGACAGAGGTACTCAGCGAGGCGATCCTGTATGTCGACGAGGAGCGAGAGCCCCGGATTGCACTCGGCGTGCTCTGCGAATTCCTATTCAATCTGTGCATGCAAGGACGTGCGGCTGAGGCAGCGCCACACCTGAGGGAAATGCAGACTCTCGCCGGGCGCCTCGGGCAGGAGGTGGATCTGGTTCACGTCGCCTTTATCGGTGGGAAGATCGCCGCAGCGACCGGCCGAGTTGAGGCGGCCGAAGAAGCATTCGAGAGGGCGCGGAGCAAGTTCGCGTCCTTCAAGCCGCCGTTGGTACTCGATTACGCGCTCGTGAGCCTCGATCTTGGTCTACTGCTGCTGGAACAGGGCCGTACTTCCGAAGTGCGAATCCTGGGTGAGCAGATGGCCTCGATCTTCTCCAACCAAGGAGTCCGCAGGGAAGCTCTCGCCGCTCTCCGAATCTTCTGTGACGCCGCAAAACACGAGGCCGCAACTATGGAGCTGACTTGGCGGGTCATTCGGTTCCTCCACCGTTCGAAGCATGATCCTGATTTGAAGTTCGAAGTCGCCGGGGAGGCCGAGGTTCTGTGAACGCCCGGCCTCCCCGGTCAGTCTCTCACCGGCCAGGTTCCCCCAGAGGGTCGATGTGCCCTGCATCGTCTCCGCTCGGCGCCGCGGGGTCCTCACCGGTGGTGCCCGGCGACGTGCGGCCCAAGGGATCGATTTGTCCTACCTCGGTCTCCCAGACGGCCTTCAGGAAGGCGCCGAACTGGCCCAGGATGCTCGAAAGCACAGGGACTTCCCGGCCGCTGGATCTGGAGGGGGCCTCCGCACCGAACGCCGCCGAGGTCGCCAGAACCAGGCAGAGGCTCACGACAACGAGCACGCTCCGAAAACGCATACCGACTCCTTTCCGGAAGCGACCGGAGCCGGCCGGCATGGCCGCGCGGTTCGCCCCTCAGGGAGTATGGTGCCCCGGAGCGGTGAGGGAATTCCGGGCGGAGCGCTGCGGCATCGCTCCCAAGGAGAGGAGACATGAAGAAGAAACCCTCTGAGGAGATCGATCAGGAGGCGCGGCTGCTGTACGTGCTCTTCCGTTATGCCATGAACATGGATCGGGCCGAGTTCGGAGCGGCCACGCGCACCACGGCCAGCCAGGTCTCGCTCTACGACCGTGGAGAGAGGACGCTGCCGCGGGAGGTGCTCGAAAGGGCAGCGGACGCGTGCGGGTTCCCGCGGGCTCTGCTGGAACCGGCCCTGCGGATGATCCGGTCCTTTCGAGCCGCGTCGAGGGGGTGGTCTCGCGCCCAGCGGGTGCTGACGGAGAAGTTCTTCGCCGAGCTGCTCGAGCTGGGCGCCAGCGTGCTCGACGTCGTGCTCACTCCCGAGCCGGAGCCCGTCGTGGCGAGGCCGGAGGACTCCGAAACGCTCGCCGACCTCCTGCGCCGTCTGGAGCGGCGCAACCCACGGCAGCGGCTGGCGATGGTCGAGGAGATCGAGGAGTTTCAGAGCCCCGGGCTCTGCGAGCTCGTGAAGGCGAAGAGCCGCGAGCTGGAATCGGAGAACCCGGCAGAGGCGGCGGAATGGGCCGAGCTGGCGCGCCGCATGACCGAGCTCAGTGGCGAGAGCCGCGGCGCCGCGCCAGGTAGATCCCGGGAGGGTGCTACCCTATAGCAGAGCGAGGGCGAGGCACCTGCCGCCCCACGCCGAGGCGAGCTATGCCGGGAGTCAAAGGAGCAGCTCGCCCCTGCTCTGCTCCCCCGCACCAAGCCGCGACATGCCCTCTCCGGACCCAGCCCCCTTCGGTCATCCTTCCTGGACAGAGCTGACCCGTGCCGGCGGTGCCCCGGACGGACGTCGGGCGGAGCTGAGAGGGGCCGGCGTAGCTCTACAGCCGCAACTGTCCGCCTGAGCGGGGGAGCGGCCGAGGGGGCGAAGGGCCCCCGTGGCGGGCGGGGGCTCAGAATCAAGAGGTGGCACCTGGTTCGGGCATCCGGTTCGGGCGTACCGACGCGACTACGCCGTGACCGCTATTGATTGATGCTCCGCCCCCGGTGCCCTCGGCATAGCCGTAAGGACGTATTTCGCGGCAATCACTCCGCCGAGCGACAGGACTACGCCAAGCGCAAAGTGAGACGTGTGCCCAAGGTGCTGAGCACTGAACCCAGCCAGCGGAGCGGCGATCACAAACGTCGCATTGTGGGCGCAGGCGAGAATGCTGAAGTCGGTGGCGGTCTGAAAGGGATCGGTCCAGTCCATGATTGCGGCGTAGAGAGCCACGTTGAAGATGTTCTGGAGCAGATCCTGGATAGAAACGACGACGCCCGCGGACACTCGCGTCACCAC
>DATFQK010000323.1:0-4740 GCA_035264345.1 Gemmatimonadales bacterium
GTGAACCAGATCCTGTTTGGGACGATGGTTGTCGCGCATGGCAAGAAATAGGACGGCTCTCGCCGATTGTCTTGCACTACCGTGCGATCGCCGCCCGAGCTGCCGCAATAGCCACATCGATCCCGTCCTCCGGAATGTCCAGGTGAGTCACCGCCCGGACGGTATGGGGGCCCAGGACGCTGAACCGGACGCCGTGGCTGCTGGTGGTCTGGGCACTGAACTCATCGCCGGTGAGCCCGGTCCGAGTGATGTCGAAGATCACGATATTGGTCTCCACCGTGGCTGGATCGAGCTGAATGGCGGAAATGCTCGCGAGCTCCAGCGCCAGCCGGCGGGCCCGCTCGTGATCCTGGGCCAGCCGGTCCACATGATGCTTCAGGGCATAGACCCCGGCCGCGGCGATGATCCCCGCCTGTCGCATGGCTCCGCCGAAGCGCTGCTTGTAGCGCCAGGCCTCCTCGATGAACTCCCGCGAGCCTGCCAGTACCGCGCCCACCGGGGCACCTAACCCCTTGCTGAGATCGAGCCAGATGGAATCGAACGCCGCGGCAAATCGACGGGCCGGCGTTCCGCTGGCCACGACCGCGTTCATCAATCGCGCGCCATCCATATGGGCCACCAGCCCGGCCTCGCGCGCTGCTCCACAGACGGCCTCGATCTGCTCCAGCGGCCAGCAGATCCCGCCGATGACGTTGCTGGTCTGTTCGATAGACACGGCGCGAGTCCGGGGCATATAGTAGGCTGGCGGCCGGACGGCTTGGCGCACCTGGTCCGCGGTGAACAGTCCGCGGGGCCCCGCCAGGGGACGGAGCAGCGCGCCAACCATGGGGGTGGGGCCGCCGACCTCGAACAACAGCGGATGGGCCTGTTCCTGCAGCAGGATCTCGTCACCTGGCCGGCAATGCACTGCAAAGGCGACCTGGTTGCACATGGTGCCCGAGGGAAGGAAGAGCGCCGCCTCCTTCCCCAGCAGGTCGGCCACCATGTCCTGGAGGAGGTTGACGGTGGGATCTTCCCGCTGCTGCTCGTCGCCCACTTCTGCTTCCGCCATGGCCCGGCGCATGGCGGGAGTGGGACGGGTGACGGTGTCGCTGTAGAGATCGACCCTTACCACTCCATCATCTCTATGCGCTGCAGGGCCATCCTGAGCGGAACGAAGGTAGCCGTGAGGCAGATGCCGATGATCAGCACCGCGGATGCCGCCAGCTCCGGCAGAATGGACTGGAGCTGACCACCGTAGCGATCCATGCGCAAATAGGCCATCACCGGGGTGGCCTCGATCATGATGATGGCGGTAAGCAGGCTGAGGGTACTCATCATGTACACCAGCCCACCGAAACTGGTGGGAATCTGTGCCGCATTCTCCGAGCCGAACTGGGGGTAGATCGCACCGAAGGAAAGCGCCAAGGCACTGGTCGCCAGGGTATAGAGGACGATGGTTCCGACCGCGACGGTCATCATGAACGCGCTGGCATGGAGCAGCCAGTTGGTGAACACCGTGATTGTCAGCGCCAGGACGAGCAGGGGCACGGTGCCGATCCAGTACTTGCTCCAGAGCATGGCGCTCGGGTCCAGTGGACTGGAGCGGAGCAGCCACATCTGGCGGCCTTCCAGCGAGATGCCGGGAAAGACGAATCGCGCCGCCACCGCTGCCAGCACGAAGCCGGCCAGGCCCAGGTTCAGAAACGAGATCATGGTGATCAGCCGGAAGGGCACCTGCTCTCCGGAGTGGAGCGGCAGCGACTTGATATTGAAGAGATACACCAGGAGCAGCACCGCCAGCAGAATCAGCTGGCTCCACTGGGTGTTGTCCCGGAAGAAGAGACGCAGATCCTTGAGAATAAACTCCCGCTTGGAGGGCGAGACCGAACTCAGAATGCCCGCCACCGGCCCGCGGATCACGCGGCGCAGCTTCCGTTCGGCTCCCTCCTGCGCCTTGGAGAAGCCAAGGTGATACAGGTGCCGGTGCAAGAGCGCTCCCAGAAGCACCGCAAGAGGCGCCGCCAGCCAGAGCTTGGCAATAGGCCAAGGATCCGCCACCCGGAGCAGCCAGTTCATGATAATGGATGCGCTCCACTCACTGGGCAGCCATGGACTGGTTGGAGTGCGGAGCACCGCGAGATAGTCCACCAGGTTTTTGAAGCCTTCTGGCTGAGCCAGCCGCTCGGGCCGGAGGAAGCGCAGGATCATCAGCACAACGACCACGGCGCCGGTTGCGACCAGGCCCAGAAGTTCCCGGGTCCGCCGGGCAGGGAAGACGTTCACCAGGATGAGGGTGATGGCCGTGCCCACCACCGCCGGAAGTACCAGGTAGGGAAGGAAGGCTCCGAGCGCCACGACAGGAAAGAGGAACCCGCCGCCGTATACGATCCCATACGCCGTAAAGATGGGCAGCGCCAACAGCGCCACCATCCATGAGGAGTGAACCACCGTCTCAATCAGCTTGGCGGCGTAGAGCCGTGACTGGCTGATCGGCGCTGCCACCAGCAGATCCAGATCCTTGGCTAGAAAGAAGGTCGAGAGGGCGGTGATGATGTTCGAGAGCAGCAGGATCGACAGAAACGCCAGAAGGATGATCCCGAGCACCTTGGCCGCGATCAGATTGCCGATGTCCTCCACCCCGCGAAAGTAGCGAAGCACTCGATAGGCAATCCCGAATACACCGGCCCAGAACACCAGGGCGACAACTCCCAGGACGATCGCCCGAGCACCCGACCCACTCTGCTCTTCGCGGAGCCGGGCCAACGCGCTCCGCCACTTGGGCGTGAGCACCGTCCAGATGCTTGGGCGAACTCTGGTCTTCACGGATCAGCTATCGAGGATGGTGTCGAGCTGGTGCTCTTTCATTCCGCCGGTGAGCTTGAGGAACAGCTCCTCCAATCCGAGGTCCTCCGAGGAGGTCTGCTCTTGCACCTGGGCCATGGTTCCGTGGGCCACGATCTTCCCGCCGTGAAGGATGGCGATACGGTCGCACATGGTCTCGGCTACCTCGAGCGTGTGGGTGCTCATCAGCACCGTCCCGCCCCGATCGACGAATTGACGAAAGAGATCCTTCAGCAGGCGGGCGCTCTTCGGATCCAGCCCCACCATCGGCTCGTCCACCACGATGACCTGGGGACGATGCACCAGTGCTCCGGAGATGATCAGCTTCTGCCGCATGCCGTGGCTGTACGATTCGGTGAGCTCGTCTTTCCAGCGGGCCAGCTCGAACAACTCGAGCAACTCGTCGATGCGGCGCTCGACCGCGGGGCCCTGCTGGCCATAGAGTGCGGCCGCGAAACGAAGGAATTCGCCGCCGGTCAGTTTGTCGTAGACAAAGGGACGATCGGGAATGAAGCCAAGCCGGGATTTGGCATCCAGCGGCCGCTGGGCGACGTCGATGCCGCCGATCTCGACCGTGCCGCTGGTTGGGCGGAGTATGCCGGCGATCATGCGGAACGTGGTCGTCTTGCCCGCGCCATTGGGGCCGAGAAAGCCGAACAGCTCGCCGCTGGGGACCTCCAGATGAATGTCGTCGACGGCGGTGAACTTGCCGTAACGCTTCGTAAGATGGATCAGTCGGATCAAGCGGTCCTCCGGACGATGGCCTCGACCAGCTCGCGATCGGTGTCGTGCTCCACTGCAATGCGAAGCTCGAAGGGACATCCTTCGGTCGCCGGAGGAAAAGTCTCGACCAGCAGAGTGGCCGCTTCCTCCACGCTCAGCTGACCCGCACCGGCTCCCACCAGCGGGGCAGCAATGACACCGAGCTCCCAGTCGGCCGCCCGCTGCCAGGCGGACTGCAACCCGCGTCGTACCACCTCACGGCCCACCCCGGAATCCGAATCCCGGATGATGACGTGGAGCACGAACGGAGCCGGAAGGTCGCCACCCCCGGTCACCACCGCGGCCCCGGCTTTCAGCGGAGAGCTGAGACGTCGTTGCTCGGCAAAACGCGGGCCCGCCTGCTGATCCAGTCGGGAGATGGTATCGGTTAGGGCAGCGAGGGTCTCATCGGTCGGACGAAGGACGGCGTCGGCCTCGATCCGGGCGAGATCCTCGACACTGACCCGAATCACAGGCCGGCAAGCTCTCGCCCTCGGCGATACATCTCCTGTGCCTGGTCCGGCAGGCACATGCGGTCGAGCACTCGGCCCATAAGGTGATAGGCCTTGGCATCGTCGGGGCAGACCTGAAGTGCTCGTTCCACCGCGGCGCGGGCGCCCCCCAGGTCCCCCAGCTGATTCAGCGAATCGCCGAGGTAATAGTAGGTCTTGGGATTATCGGGTTGGAATTCGAGTGCCCGATGAAAGCAAACTGCAGCCTCTTGCACCAGGCCGCGCCGCCACAACAGGAGCCCCAGCTCAAATTGGGCCGGCGCGTGCGAAGGGTGAAGCCGGAGGACCCGTCGGAGGTCCGCATCGGCCTCACGATACCGCTGCAGGCGGCCGAGAATGGACCCCCGCAGCACCAAAAACTCGGTCTGGTCGGGCGCCCGCCTCAACCCCTCCGACAGCACGTCCACCGCCTCGTTGGCTTCCTCCAACCGGTCCAGAAGTCGGGCGAAATGCAGTCGCCCTTCGATGTGGGCAGGCTCCAGCTCGAGCAGCTCGCGATAGAGCCGGATTGCCTGTCCGGGCAAGGAGCCTGAGGCTAGCTCATTGGCGCGCTGGAGGCGCTGCTCCGCCAGACTCAGATCCCGCGAGGGAGCGGAGGCGGCGGTGCCGTTTTCCACGCTGGCGGGGTGCATGTCGTTATTTG
>DATFQK010000324.1:0-5208 GCA_035264345.1 Gemmatimonadales bacterium
TGAGTTATACCGGGGGGTTTCTGAAGAAGGCGCTCGGGGTGGAAAGCGTCACACTCCAGGAAACAGGAGTTCTGCGCATCTCATCCTGAGCAGAGCGAAGGATCTACCAATCGGTTCCGGACTATCGGGCAGATCCTTCGGTCGCTACGCTGTCTCAGGATGACAGTTGCCCTTATTTCTTGGTCGCCCCGAAGCTCGGCGTCTTGGCCGCGGGATCGATCTTCATCCAGATCCACATACCTGAAAGGCCGTGTCCCGGGACTCCGCAGAAAATGCGGTAAGTGCCCGATGCCGGTACGGTGAACTTCATGTTGTCGGATCCCTCCTGAGGCAGACCTTCCAGGGCCTTGGTGGTGTAGGCCCGCGGAATTGCTGGGTCCGTCGACTGGTTGGGAATTGCCCCCTCGCCCGGAATGACCTCAGCGCTATGAGGCGTTCCGTCCTTGTTGATGAAGTTGATCACTACGTTTGCGTTCGGAGGCAGGCTCAGGGTCCCTCCTCCGCTGGAGAAGCCGTTGAAGGTGAAGGGACCGGCCTGCAGCTCGAAGGTTGCTGTCTTGCTTCCAGCATCCCATTTCAAATACTTGTCCTGGCCCGATGCCGCGGTGGACGGCTGAGCCGAGTCACCGGTATCGCCCGACGGCGGTTGCGCGGCCGTATCGCTGGGGGCTGAAGCAGCCGTATCCCGAGGAGCCGCCTGGCCGGATGATGTCGTGGTGGACTTACGCCCGGGATCGATCGAGGGCCGCACCCGCGGCTTGGGCGGTGGCGTCTGGGACACGCCGGCACTTTGAGTCCGGATTGCCGTAGTGCTGTCGGTGACCGTACCCGAAGTCTCGACCGCCGTCCTGCTGGTCGAGGTAGCGGTATCGGGGGCCGCCGCGGTGGTCATCGCCGTGGTATCGCGGCTGGCTGGCCGATCAGCAGCGGAGGAACAGGCGGCCAGCAGGACGCTTGCGACGCCGATCAGCGGGACCCGTCCGGTGATTCCAATTGATACGCTCATGTGCCTCTCACTTCCCTGTGGTATAATGCGTCGTTGCGATTCACTCGATCGCATGGTCCACCTTCACTCGTGGAATCTTCTGTGACAGCTGTCACCCGTTCCCTCCTGCTGCTGCTCTCACTTGCCGCTCCGCTCGGTGCCCAGCAGTCCGATTCCAGCCTGCTTTCCGTGCAGCGGATCTACGGTTCGCCCGAGTTCAAGAGCCAATCCTTTGGGCCCGCCAAATGGCTGGGCGACGGCACCTCCTATACCACGCTGGAGGAGGTCGAAGATGGCGGGCAGAACCTGGTGCGCTACGACACCGAGAGAGGCGCGCGCCAGGTGTTGGTGGTGGCCCGGCAGTTCATTCCTCAGGGAGACAGCACACCGCTTCGGGTGGAGGAGTACGCCTGGTCTTCTGACAACAAGATGCTCCTCATCTTCACCAACACCCAGCCGGTCTGGCGGCTCAACACCCGAGGCGACTACTGGGTGCTTGATCTCTCGAACGGACGGCTCAGCCAACTTGGGGGGAAGGAGGCCAAGCCCTCCACGCTGATGTTCGCCAAGTTCTCACCCGACGGAAAGCGGGTGGGGTATGTGCGGGAGAATAACCTCTACGTCGAGGATCTGGCGACCGGCGCCATTACCCCGCTGACCACGGACGGCTCCCGGACGATCATCAACGGGACCTTCGATTGGGTGTACGAAGAGGAGTTGATGAACTACTACGCCGATGGCTGGCGCTGGGCTCCGGACGGGCGCAGCGTCGCCTATTGGCAGCTGAATGCGGATCAGGTCAAAGACTTCGATCTGATCAACAACACCGATTCGCTCTACTCCCGGGTGATTCCGGTGCAGTATCCCAAGGCGGGAGAGGCCAACTCCGCGGCGCGCGTAGGTGTGGTCAGCGCGAGCGGCGGACCTACCCGGTGGCTGGAGATTCCGGGAGATCCTCGCAACCACTACATCGCCCGAATGGATTGGGCAGCCAGCCCTAATGAGGTAGTGCTGCAGCGGCTCAACCGGCTGCAGAACACCAACGAGGTGATGCTGGGCGACGCCCGCACCGGCAAGGTGCGCACGGTACTCACGGAACGGGACAGCACCTGGGTCGACCTGACGGATGAGCTGGCCTGGCTCAACGATGGCAAGAACTTCCTCTGGGTCAGCGAGCGCGACGGCTGGAATCACGTCTATGTGGTGTCACGCGATGGCAAATCAGTCCGGCTGGTGACCCGCGGCGCTTACGATGTGTCCGAGGTACTCGGCGCGGATGACAGAGAGGGCTGGTTGTACTACCTGGCATCTCCAGAGCAGCCGGCCCAGCGCTATCTCTTCCGCACCCGGCTCGATGGGAAAGGCCAGGGGGAACGCCTGTCGCCCAAGAACGAGTCGGGAACCCATGGCTACGACCGGTCGCCGAATTTCCGCTATGCCCTGGAGACCTACTCGAGCTTCGGCAGTCCGCCTCTGATGCGGATCGTGCGCTTACCCTCCCATCAGGTAATTCGGACGCTGGTCGACAACGCATTGCTGCGCCGGCGGGTGTCCGCGCTCAAGCGGGGAAAGGTTGAATTCTTCAGCATTCCCGGCGAAGGCGGCGCCCGGATGCCGGCCTATATAATGAAGCCGGCCGATTTCGACTCCACCCGGAAATATCCGCTGCTCTTCCATGTCTATGGCGGACCCGGGTCTACGACGGTGAACGACTCCTGGGGCGGGTATTACCTCTGGCACCTGATGCTGACCCAGAAGGGGTACCTGGTGGTCAGTGTAGACAACCACGGGACGCCGGCGCCGCTCGGCCGGGGCTGGCGTAAGGCGATCTACGGCCAGCTTGGGGTGGTGGAAACCCGGGACCAGGCCAGAGCGGCGCAGCAGCTGGCGCAACGGCCCTATGTGGACACGGGACGGGTGGGGATCTGGGGCTGGAGTTACGGAGGCTTCATGAGCCTGAACGCCATTTTCCAACACCCGGACCTCTACCGCACCGCGGTTGTGGTGTCTCCAGTGAGCCACTGGTCGTTGTACGACAACGTCTACACCGAGCGTTTCAATGGGCTGCCTACCGACAACAAAGCGGGATACGACCGCGGCTCGCCGCTCAGCTATGTGAACGGATTCCGGGGAAATCTGCTACTGGTCCACGGCAGTGGCGACGACAACGTGCATTATCAGAACAGCGAAATGCTGATCAACGCGCTGGTCGCCGCCAACAAGCCGTTCACCATGATGGAGTATCCCAACCGCACCCACTGCATCTGCCAGGGACGGAACACCCAGCCGCACCTGTTCGAGCTGATCACCCGCTACCTGGACCAGAACCTCAAGGCAGGTGCCTCGGCCCCGGCCCAAGCGACAGAACGGGCTGCCAGCGGTGCGCGATGACTCCCGGCTCAACCCCCTTCAGCCACGACAGCGGCGAACGTGGGGCAGCTGATCGTCAGATTGAGCGGGGTGCCCTTGGCGTCCTTCCCTTTGAGTTCCAGGGTCCCACCCGCTCCTTCCTTGCGAAGCTCAGCCGTGGCTGCTCCCGCTGCCGGAGCTCTCGGGTTGACGTCGATGCGGTAGGTATTGGTGCCCGCCCCGAGCGAGAGCGAGATCTGGTCGGGACCGCCGTTCTTGGGGCGCCATAGGGTGAGGTTCAGCTGTTTGATCTCGCTGCCATCGTCACCCGCAGCCTCCACCATGTAGAGTGCCGCGGGGGTGTCGTAGATCGAGGCGGACGGCTCGTGCTTACAGGAGCCGGCGATATTGGAGGTATAGGATTTGGTGCCCAGCCGGGCGATGACACTCACTTCGCTGGTTTCAGTGCTGGGCTGGCCGGGCGCACGGCGCTGAGCCGACGCCTCACGGGGGCTGCTTACCAGCGCCAGCAGGGCAACCAGGGCGGTAATGCGGAGCATGGTCTCTCCTGATTATTGGGTGGAGTGATCTGGGTAATCGGACGCTAAGAGCAGGACGCAGCCGAACCGAAGTTCTTCTCACCGTGGGCGGATTCCTCAGCTACCCTCCGCTCCTGCCTCCCTGAAGGCGGGACAATCTATAGAGATCTGGATCGGTTTCCCTTTGGCATCCTTGCCGCTGAGCTCGAGCCTTCCGCCGGGACCGCTCGGAAGGATGGTGACCGTTCCCTGGCCTTTAGGCTTCCCCCGGGGTCCGGATTCGATTCGGTGATCGCCGGACTTGCCCTTCAGTTTGAAAGACAGCTGGTCGGGTCCGCCGTCCTTCGGCCGCCAGAGCGTCAAATCCAGCTCCTTCACCATTCCGTCATCCGATCCGCGGTACTCCACGGTCCACAGGGAGGCAGACGTGCCTTCGATCGATGCGTCAGCAGCGTGACGGCAGGTGCCTGCCCCGCTGACCTGGATGGGCTTCCCTCCAGCCATGCCCGAAAGAGAAACCGCGGACTCCGTTCCTGGCTTTTGATTCTCCGGCGCCAGCGTTTGGTTCTGGGCCAGAGCATCTCGAGCTGTGCCGGCTGCCAGGCCCAGGGTACAGATCAACGTGGCGCGGATCATGAACGCTCCTACCGATGGAGAACTACAGGTTATGGAATCAAACATCCTCATGGCGAGGCACCGCCACGAAGTCTAGATTATGAGTTCCAGCGAGAGGGAGTCCAGATGACTTACGAAGATATCGTCGCCCTGCTGGGTTATGCCGGGGGACACGAGCAGCTCGTGCGCATCATCACCCGGTCCAAGACGGAGCTGGTGGGCATTCCGCTGAGTGTGGATACCCACGTCACCGCCCATGAAGTCTACCTCAGGCCCGCCGGAGATGACGAGACGGAGATCGCGGTCTCGCTGGCCGCCATCCAGGCAGTCGAACTGGTTTAAGCCTCTCGGCGCTCACCGCTAAAGATGCTCGTTTCGTTGTGAAACAACGAGGGGTGCCGACCCGTACGAAGGACGGGAAGAGCCTCAATCCCGAGCCAAGTGGAGGATTTGCTTAGTGGAAGGCCTGTTCGCCATCACTTTTCTGTTCGGAGGCGGAACCCTGTTTCTCCTTTCGATCAGCCCGGTCGGCAGAGCCTTTGCCGAACGGATTCGGGGGCGGGTGCCGCACACGCAGGACCCCGAGCTGCTGGCCGAAGTGGACGCTCTCCGGCAGGAGGTCGCCGAGCTGCATGAGCGGATGGACTTCGCCGAGCGGCTCCTGTCCAGCACCCACGACCGGCAGGAGCTGGGAAAGGGAGGGAGTGCCCGATGATGTTC
>DATFQK010000325.1:0-5343 GCA_035264345.1 Gemmatimonadales bacterium
CGCGCGGTTGTGTCCCGTCGCCCGCGCCCACTTCGCCTGCGCCGCGCGCGCCGCCTCGACCGCGTTGCGCAGGTCCTTCCGGTTCCCCTCGCCGGCCTCGCCCACCAGCCGCCCGTCGGGCGCGCGCACCTGCCGGCTGTACCCCGAGTCGGGACGCGCCTGCTTGCCGGCGATGAAGAGCTTGGGGGTGCGGTCCAACGGCGGGAAGGGGGACGAGGGAAGGGGGATGTCGGACTCCGCGTCTCCGTCATCGCTCCGGTCCGCCGCGCTTGCATCGGCGCGAGAAACGCGAACAGCACCGTTGCCATTCATCCCCCGTCCCCCATCCCCCTTCCCCGCAGGCTTCAGGTACTCCCACATCCCCTCGCGCCCGCCCTCGCGGCCGAAGCCGGACTCGCGGTAGCCGCCGAAGCCGCTGGCGGCATCGAAGACGTTGGTGCAGTTGATCCAGATGGTGCCGGCCTTGAGCTGTGGGGCAATGTCGAGCGCCAGGTTGATGTTCTCGGTCCAGACGCTGGCGGCCAAACCATAGCGCGTGTTGTTGGCCAGCTCCACGGCTTCCGCCGGCGTGCGGAAGGTCATCAGCACTACGACCGGACCGAAGATCTCCACCTGTGCAATGGTTGCCGCCTGCGAGACCTCAGTGAACAGCGTGGGCGGGAAGAACCAGCCGTCGCGGGGGCAGCTCCAGGAGGGCTGCCAGAGAGTAGCGCCCTCGTCCTCGCCCCGGCGCACCAGCTGCTGAATCTTCTCCAGCTGCACCGGCGCGATGATGGCTCCCATATCCACGGCTTTATCCAGAGGATCGCCTACCCGCAGCGTCTCCATTCGCGCCTTGAGCTTGGAAACCAGATGTTCCTGGGATCCTTCCTGCACCAGAATCCGCGACCCGGCACAGCAGACCTGTCCCTGATTGAACCAGATGGCGTCTACCACACCTTCCACCACGCTGTCCAGATCGCTGTCACTGAACACCACGAACGGGGACTTTCCGCCGAGCTCGAGTGACAATTTCTTGCCGCTGCCGGCGGTCGCCTGGCGAATCAGCCGTCCCACCTCGGTCGAGCCGGTAAAGGCGATCTTGTCCACACCGGGATGCTTCACCAGGGCTTCGCCGGCCCGCCCGTCCCCCGTCACGATGTTCACCACGCCGGAGGGGAGCCCGATCTCCTCGCACAGCTCCGCGAATCTCAGGGCCGTCAGAGAAGTAAACTCGGCGGGCTTGAGCACAATGGTGTTTCCCATAGCCAGCGCGGGGGCAATCTTCCAGGCCAACATCAGCAGCGGAAAGTTCCAGGGAATGATCTGGCCGATGACTCCCACCGGCTCCCGCTCCGGCAGCTCCTGCTCCATCAGCTGGGCCCAGCCGGCATGGTGGTAGAAGTGGCGCGCCACCAGCGGGACGTCGATATCGCGGGACTCCCGAATCGGCTTGCCGTTGTCCAGCGATTCCAGCACGGCAAAGAACCGGCTGTACTTCTGGACCTGCCGGGCAATAGCGTAGAGATAGCGGGCCCGGCCGTGCCCGCCGAGCGCCCACCACTGGGGCTGAGCCTTGCGTGCGGCGGCAACCGCACGTTCTATGTCGGCTGAACTTGCTTGGGTCAGGGTGGCGAGAGGCTTTGCCGTGGCGGGATTCAGCGTCTCGAACCTCTCATTGCCGGGCACGGTCCAGCGGCCCCCGATGAATAGCCCGAACTCCCGGTTGTGCCGCGCGAGCCATTCCTGCGCCGGACCAGCCGACTCCGGAGCCGGCCCGTACTCCATTGATTGGAAGATTTCAGGGACTGACGCCATCGATCGTTTCTGTCATCCTGAGCGAAGCGAAGGAGCCATAATCCGGCTCCGCCCCCTCGCTCCGCTCGGGGTGACAATCCTCATGCGGTAGGGTGCCGATGGGCGGCGGAGTAGCGGCCGGTCACGAAATGCTCCAGCTGCCGCTCGATGTCGGAGAGCAGCGTGCTGGCGCCGATCCGGAACAGATTCGGCCGGAGCCACAGATCGCCCAGCTCATCCTTCATCAGCGCCATCCAGTCCAGCGACTCTCGTGCCGAGCGGAGCCCGCCTGCGGCCTTGAGCCCGACCATGTGGCCGGTGCGCTCCTGGTATTCTCTGATGGCCCGGCACATCACCAGGCCTACCGGCAGCGTGGCGTTCACCGATTCCTTGCCGGTGGAGGTCTTGATGAAGTCGGCGCCTGCCATCATGCACACCAGGGCGGCCCGGGCAACGTTTCGCAGTGTAGCAAGCTCGCCGGTGGCGAGGATGGTTTTGATGTGGGCGTCCCCGCAGGCCTGACGCATGGTCCGCACCTCGTCATAGAGCGCGGACCAGTTTTCGGTCAGCACATGAGCCCGGGTGATGACCACATCGATCTCTTCCGCGCCGGCCTCGACCGATGCGCGAATTTCCGCCATTCGCTGCTGGTACGGTGAAAGACCGGCGGGGAATCCGGTGGACACGGCAGCCACTGGTATGCCGGAGCCCTCCAGTGCTTCAACCGCGGTCTCGACGAATGCGTGATAGACGCAGACGGCAGCCGCCCGGATGGGAAGCTGCCGCGCCTCCATTGACTCGAGCAGATCAACCCGAACCGGCCGACGCGCCTTGGCGCAGAGACGCCGCACTCGGCCTGGCGTGTCGTCTCCCTGCAGGGTGGTGAGATCGATCAGGGTGATTGCCCGGAGTAGCCAGGCGGCCTGCCACTCCCGTTTGACGGTCCGTCTGGTCCGGAGCGTGGCCGCCCGCCGCTCGACAGCACTGCGGTTGACCCGGACCTCCTGGATCCAGTCGAGCTCGAGTGGGGTGCCGGGGTTTCTGGGGGTGACCGGCACCTCCAGGGCGCCCGTCGATGAGGAAGGAATTCGCGCCGGCGGCAGTGAGGGCATGTTGGAAGTTACCGGCCGCCCGGCGTTCGACAACTGCAGCCGCCCTTCCGTCAGGTCTGTTCGCGATACCCCAGGGTGTCCACCGTCCTCGCCAGTGCGCGATGCTTGGACACCAGTTCGGGATCGCGGAAGATCGAGATCAGCACGGCGCCGGTGACGAAACCGCCGGCGTGAGCCCAGAAGGCCACGCCG
Source organism: Gemmatimonadales bacterium (assembly GCA_035264345.1). GTDB lineage: Bacteria > Gemmatimonadota > Gemmatimonadetes > Gemmatimonadales > GWC2-71-9 > CAVVWJ01. The sequence goes on from DATFQK010000325.1 coordinate 3,081, forward strand.
CCTTCTCCCGTCGCCAACCCACCGCCAACCAGCTGAAGCAGGAACCAGTAGCCCAGCATGAGGTACGCCGGCACCACGATGCGGGTGATGAAGATCCCCAGTATCACCAGCATATGAACCCGGACTTTCGGGTAGAGAACCACGTAAGCGCCCATGACCCCGCTGATGGCGCCGGACGCGCCTACCATGGGGATCGCGCTTCCCGGATTAACCAGAGTCTGGGATGCCGCGGCGGCAAGGCCACAGAGGATATAAAAGAAGAAGTAGCGGATGCGGCCCATCGAGTCTTCCACGTTGTTCCCAAAGACCCAGAGGAACCACATGTTGCCGATAAGGTGAAACCAGCCGCCATGGAGAAACATGGAGCTGAGCGGGGTGTACCAGCTGGGATCCCCTTCGATGACGCAGGCCATCGTGCGGCTCATCGGAATGCTGAAGCCGTCCGGCAGCCGGCCCAGAAACTCTCCCGGGATGAGGCCAAGCTCGCAGACCGAGCGCGACAGGTTGGGTTCCGCGCCCATTCCCTGCACCACAACCCAGGACACCACGTTCAGCCCGATCAGGAGCAGGGTGACGAGAGGGGTCGCGAGGGTGGGATTATCGTCTCGGTAGGGGAACATGGCTCAATATAGCCGAGCCGGTGGGTCACTCAGACGGTGATTCGGTATTGACCAGCTCGGGTTTGGAGACCGGGGGACGACGGAGCTCCTGCTCCAGCGAGGGTCGATCATCCTTGCTGAAGGGCTCCAGCGTCACCGGCTGCCCCGTATCGGCTGAACGGTAGAGCGCGCGGATAATCCGGACGTCGGCCAGACCCTCCCAGCCTGACGGCTCCGGGGCATTGCCATTAAGGATGGATTCGGAAAAGCTGATCAGCTCGGGGGCGAACTGGTCCCGCTTACCAAACGTCTTGCTCCGGGTGCGGCCGTCTACCGTGACCTTCTGTTCCAACTCTCCGGCGTACTCATAGGCGGGATCCATTACCAACTGTCCTTTGGAGCCGACCACCCGATAGTGGGAGACATCCGCCGCCCCAAAGCTGCAGGTAAAGGTGGCCAGCCGCTCTTTGCCAGGAAACCTCAGGATGGCGCTGGTAGTTTCCTCACACTGCCCGAATCGCTCGTCCCCACAGTTGGCACTGAAGGCTATGACTTCCATAGGTTCCGCACCGAAGAGGTTGCGGACCGCGTTGATACAGTAGATCCCGATATCGTACAGCGTCCCACCGCCAAGCTCGCGGGGATTGAGGCGGATGTCACCATCCTTCACCGTCATGGTGAAAACTGAGTCGAACAAGCGAGGGTCTCCCAGCTTCCCACTTTGGACCAGATCGATCGCCTTCAGGTTGGCTTCCTCGAAGTGGAGCCGATAGGCGACCATGAGCTTGGCCTGGTTTTCTTCGGCTACCCGGATCATGGAGCGGCAGTCTTCCTCCGTCACCGCCATGGGTTTCTCGCACAGGACGTGAATCCCGCGGCGGAGAGCCCGCTCGGAGTACTCCCGGTGGAGGTGATTGGGAAGCGCTACATAGACCGCGTCGACCGCTCCGCTGTCCAGGCACTCGTCGAATTCTTGGTAGGAGTACCGCCCCCTGACCTTATACTTGCGTGCCAGCTTCTCCAGCTTTTCAGCGTCGCTGGAAACGAGGGCGGTCAGCTCGGAGTTTTCGGCGTGGGCAAAAGCCGGCAGGACGGCGACCTGGGCGATGTGTCCCAGACCGATGACGGCGTAACGAACCTTCTCTGCCTGCGACGAGAGCTTGCGGGGCATCGGGGCCGCTACGGCTATTGGCTATGGGTTGGAGAGGCGGTCATAGCCAATAGCCGTAGCCCTGTTTTTTATAACGCCCTTCTGCCCTGAATCAACTGCATCACCGCCATGATCACCGCGATCACCAGCAGGACGTGGATGAAACCCCCGAGAGTGTAGGATGTGACGACCCCCAGCAACCACAGCACCAGGAGTATCACGAAGATCGTCCACAGCATGGCTACCTCCTCACGTTCGGTGAGCCTCCAAAGACCAGCCGTGCCCCAAAGGGTGAGGCGAACTCCAACCTAAGGAAGGCTGGATAGTGCCGTCGTGAGCCATGTCACGGGTGAGCGCTCCTGGGGACTGTGCCAAAATGGCAGTTTTACACGGTATGGCGCTTGCTCCTGCACCCGCTCGACCCGTGTGCGAGTGACGGACTGGCATCCACGGCAACACTATGAGCTATCGGAGTAAACATGGCATCTAAAATCATTGGCATCGACCTGGGCAC
>DATFQK010000326.1:0-3848 GCA_035264345.1 Gemmatimonadales bacterium
CCGGCCAGTTCGATGGGCCAGTCCGGCTGGGGCGGCAGAGGATCTCCACTCATCAGGATCACGCGTCCCAGAAGCCGCGGCCACTGTCGTACGATGGCCAGGAAGAAAGCGTCACCGGAGATCTGCGGAAGCCGGAGATCGAGCAGTATGAGGTCGAAGTTGGTCTCGCCCAGCATATGGTAGGCCGAGTCTGGATCGGCCACGGATACCACGTCGTAGTGATGGCCCCGCAGCGCGCGCTCCAGAATACGGCGCATGCCTGGCTCGTCGTCGACGGCCAGGACTCGGTACCGGTTCATGACGCGGCCTGCCTCATCGGCTTGAGATACCGATCGGTCACGATCATCAGCGCCTCTTCAGTCGAGAGCGAGACCCTGAGCTCCCCGGCCGTCACTCCGAACACCGCGCGCAAATGCATCTGCAGGGTTTTGGTCTTGCTGTAACCTAACTTGAGCGCCACGTCTTCGACGGTATATCCCGGGTCGAGCAGCAGGCGGTGGGCGTAAAGCAGCCGGGTCAGAACCATGACCGTTCGAGGCGAAGGTAATCCCACCTTGGTAAACCAGCGCTCGCAGGTTCGCCTGGTGAGCTGAGCGCGCTCGGCCAGAGATGTGACCGTGGGCGCCTCGTCTCCCGCGTGCAGCATTGCCTGCAGCGCGCGGAGCAGCTCGCGGGGAAGCTGCTGGAGCGCCCCTCCCAGAGCCTGCATCACCTGTTGTGACGCGGATTGCTCCAGCTCGGCTTGGATCGCGACCCGGAGAGACGCGGGTGCGTCTTCGAACCGGTGGAAGACCACCCGCCGAATGCCGGAACGCCCGAGCTGGAGCAGCACGGATGCGGTGGCGGGAGCGAGCTCGGTGTAGACCAAGAGAGGCAAGGAGGGAAAGAGCAGTCGCAGCCGTTCAATTCCGTGCGCCCTGGCCTGACCACCCAGGAGGGGATCGACCACCGCCATCTCGACCGGCTTGGCCCGAATAGTGTCGACCACTTCGGGCCACCCACTGCCCGTAACCCATTGATAGCGGTCCGGATCGACCGAGCGAAGCCGGACCAAGCGATCGGGAGGGACTGCTGCCTGGAGCAAATGTCGCAAATCGGCCCCTATTTGTCGCAATTGGGCCCTAATAACAGCAAACGGGGAGCCCCACATTGGCGCTGCACTCCACCTCCAGGCACAAACGCCATATGAAAGGGACCCTCACATGTCTCGTTCCAAGAATTACGGCCTGGTACTCGCCTTGATTGCATCTGCCGCCCTGACCACCGCGTGCACCCGAAGCGATACCACTGGCCCCTCAGATCAGCCCCAGGCATCGTTTGAGGAAGGTCAGGGAGCACACACCTAGCTTGAGTTGAGATGGAGCCTCGACCAACTATTGGTGCGGCGGCTCGATCAAAGAGGAGCACCGGCCAACGCATATTCCCGCAGGCCCATCTCTATTTCTCGGAGTGCGGCGACGTTGCCGAGAATAGCAGGAGCAGACTCGGCTGCCGGGCCTTCGGCCTTTTCTGTCAGCTTGCCAATGGCCTGATCGATCTTGAAGTACCAGGCATTGAGCTTGTGCTGTTCCGCCAATTGCAAGGCAGTGGTAAGAAAGATCTGGGCGCGCTTGGTCTGGCCGAATTGGGCCAGACCAGTGCCCAGCTTGTAATTGTAGTCTACCGCCATGCTGGGAGACATCGAATCCCGTTGCTCCTGGACCGCTGCGCGCCAGCGCTCGAATGCTACCCGATTGCCTGCCAGCGCCTCCAGGCTCATCAGTTCGAGCGCTGCATTGATCCGTACCAAAACTCGGGCCTGTGATTTGGTCACAATCTCAAAGGCAATGCGAGCAACGTCGTAGGCTCCAATTTCTAAGAGGCCCAGCGCTAGATCCCCCAAGCTGCGCATCCGCTCCACCGGATCGTCGGTAAGTTGAAAGGAGCTGTAGTAGGCTTCCAGGCTTTCTAGACGGAGTCCTTGCAGACCGTAGAGCACTCCGGCCTCAGCATAGCCCATGGCTTGAACCTCGCGCAGGCCGAGCTGGGTTGCTTCTCTCAAGACCTCTTCGACGATGACGCGGGCCGCGGGACAATTTCCCTGCCCTCGATGGACTATCGCGCGACCGAGCCGGCTGCGGAACATGGACACTGCTTCGCCCACGCTGGCTGCAGTCTCTTCAGCAGCTGCGTAGCACCGGTTGGCCGCGGCCCAGCGGGCCATCTGCCGATTGAGTCGACCTGAAAACAGGGCGTAGGCAGCAAAATCAGCCGCAGAGATTCGGTTGTCCTGGGCCCGCGCTGCCAGGGTCAGGATTTCAAGACTCTCCTCTAGTCGGGCCTGATGCTCGAGAAAATAGGCGTAGGCTATGAGACTCTTCCACAGCCCCGGTTCGATCGGGCCGTTTGTGGGGACCGTAGCGACGATGCCGGCCAAGTGCGCTGTCTCGGGGACGTCCGCCGGCAAATCGCGCACGTGCCGACGCACGGCTTCGAGCTGCCATCGGAAGGCTTCGATACCATCGGGACTGGAAGAGAGCAGCAGCAGCAGCTTGTCGATCAGGCGGGCAACGACGTACGCGCCCAGAGCAAGGCGAGCGGAGCCGTCATCGGCCTGCTCTCGCTGGACCCGGGCACGCTCGAGGAAGGGCTCGTGCGTGAGAATATCTGAAGACGACTCGACCTCACCGAACAGTCGCCGAGGCGTATACAAGTGGGTTCCTTCCGTGTTCTACTGAGCCCTCGGGGGTACAGCTAGTATCGCGGCCCCAGGCGAGCCACACAAGGGCTGGCGCTAGCATCGCATACGGCCTGCCCTTTGCCGCCTCGCTTCGCACAAAAAAGGTGCCGGTCGAGAAGAAGTCCCCTCTATTCTGGGCTCATGAAACGAGGATTTACCCTTCCGGAATTACTGCTGGTCCTTGCAGTAGCGGGCATCCTGATGGGCATCGCCGTTCCCCAGCTCTCCCACGCGTGGGATCGGGTGCAGGTCCAGGCTGCGGCGTCTCACCTGGTTGCCGCCCATCAGCGTGCCCGGATCATGGCCATCGCCCGCGGAGTGGTGCTCACACTCACCATAGATTCGGCAGCGCTCACCATCACACCGCGTTCCGGAACCCTCGCGCTTTGGGCCGAAGCCGGTCCTTCAGTTTTCCAGGTGTCCCTCGCGGGGCCAGCCCGGCAGGTAACGTTTTCACCCGAAGGGTTCACGATGGGACTCTCGAACGCCTCACTACATTTGGTGCGCGGGTCGGCCACCCGCACGGTTGTGTTTTCCCGGCTGGGAAGAGTGAAGGTCATGAGATAGCGCTGAACGCAGGGAGGGCAGACGGCCCCTTCGGCGGGCGGCGGGCCCGGAGGCCAGTCCTGGATTCGGGCCAGTTATCTCCTGTTCAACCGCACCTGAGCGCCGCTGCGGGTAAGCCGAATTGTGGCCGGCAGATCCACCTGGCGAGTCACCCCGTGAATCTTGAGCTCACCATCAGCCATCCTCCAATTGGTACTTGCGAACCTTGTTGAGCAATGTGGAGCGGGATATGCCAAGGATGAGAGCAGCCCGCCGTTTGTTCCCGGCAGTATGGCGCAGCACCAGCGATAGGTGGCGCCGCTCTGCGGCTTCGAGAGAATCGGGCTCGGCCACGTTGGCCAGGCTCAGCGCCCGCCGCACGGCGTCTCGGTCTACGCCCGGGTGCTTCAACTCCAGCAGCAGCAGATCCACTTCGCCATCGAGCTGTGCTGCCGCGCTGCCCGCTGAATCGGCGGCGAGCGTGGTATAACCACTTCCCCGCAGCACGGAGACGAGCTCCTCCCGGCAAACGGGGTCGTGGTGCACCACAAGAATGGCCATAGTTTTCATAGACAAAGAATAG
>DATFQK010000327.1:0-3187 GCA_035264345.1 Gemmatimonadales bacterium
TGATCTCGGCCCGTTCACGATAAAACTCATGGGTGCCGTGACTGGCCTCGCCCAACAACACGATTCGGGCGTCTCCGATCAGCTCAAGCAAGCTGTCGTAGTCGTCCGACCCACCGGTGAGGGGCATAACCGAAGTCCGGAGCCGGGCCGCGGGAGGGCTACTCAGCGCCACGATCCGTCCGTCGTCAGCGTGGCGCGCTCCAACAACTGGTGAACCTCGTCATCGTCGACCTGAGCAAAATCTTCATACCAGTTGCCCACGGCAAAGAAGGGCTCGGGTGAGATTAAACAGATCACCTCATCGGCCTCGCGCTTGAGCGCGGCGCAGGTCTCGGCCGGAGCGACCGGTACTGCCACGACAAGATGCGCTGGCTCCTGAGCTCGAATCGCTAGTGCCGCGGCGCGCATGGTGGAGCCAGTGGCCAAACCATCATCCACCAGCACTACCGTCCTATCGCGTATGATTGGAAGCGGTCTGCCATCCCGGTATGTCTCTTCCTGGCGGTCCAGCTCGTCCTGTTGCTGGGCAGCAATGGCCGCGATGTCGCGTTGGGTAACCGCGAACGCGGCGATGACTTCATCACTCAGGATTCGGATTCCGCCAGGAGCAATCGCCCCCATGGCGAGCTCTTCATGTCCGGGAACGCCCAGCTTGCGGACCAGCATGATGTCGAGGGGAGCGTTGAGTGCGCGGGCCACTTGGTAGCCGACCGGGACGCCACCCCGGGGCAGAGCCAGAACCAGAAGCTTCGGGCGGCCGGCGTATCGCTCGAGAGCTGCCGCCAGCCGACGTCCAGCCTCTACCCGATCGCGGAAGCGGACAGATGCTTTCATCGAAACACTCCACCAGCCCGGCGCAGGCTAGCTGCCGGGCTACCCGATGGATAGGGTGCGCTCCGGCACGGAGATGTGATGGAACTCACACGTTCTGAAGCCGTGAACCGAGCGTAGATTGTGACTCTGGTTCGAGCCGACCCACGACCCACCCGAGAGCTTGTGACTGATCACGGCGTTCTCTATGAAGTCACCCTGCAGGTTGAGCCGGCCCTCGCACCTGCGGTCGAGCACTACATGAGAACCCAGCATATTCCCGTGATCCTTCAGACCGGTTGCTTTTACTACATTCGGTTTGACCGGGCAGCCGAAGGAAAGTTTCGCACCAGTTACCGAGCCCACTCTACCGCCGACCTCGAGCGTTACCTCCAGGACCATGCTCCGTCAGTCCGGGCCGAGTTTCAGGCCGAGTTCCCGTCCGGCGTCGCCTTGACTCGGGAAACCTGGACTGCGCGCCAGGAATGGCAAACGGAGTAACTCCGATTTTGGGTTATCTTCTCAGCATGCTGCGTTCCTGGCCCGTCGCTCTGTTTGTTCTCCTTGCTTGCGGCCGCTCCGCCGACCGAACCTCTGCCGGCGCGGCTGCCTGCGGGTTGGCGTCGCTGGCGGGCCCCACTGCGCTGCTGGGCCAGTTCAGCCTGCCCGACCAGACGCTCGCCAGCCCCCCGAGGCACCTCCCCGAGAGGCTAGTGGTGCGACTGGTAGCCGGGCCCGCCTACCCGGCGATCGTGGGACGCTCCGATTCCTTGTGGGTTATTGGAGTGGAAGGCGCGTTGCCAGCCAATGTGAAGCCCGGGTTTGGGGTATTGGTACTGGACCGGAGCGGCAAGACACTGGGTAGCATGCTTTACGAGGGAACCCCGGTGGAAGGCGCACCCCAGATTGGCACCGTGTCGGTCGGTAACACCACGGTGCCGCTCATTGGCATTCAGCTCGACCCTGCGAAAATTGAAGATCCCCGCTGCCCGTTCTTCCCCGATTCGGTGATTCAGTGACGGCGCCGCGCATCGGGGTGAGCGGGGTGGTTCGAAGCTGGGATGGAGCCGACCGTACCGGGGTCAACGCCGCCTATGTTCGCGCCGTCCTGATCGCCGGGGGTGTCCCGCTGGTCCTCTCGCCGCTGATGGGCACAACGATGGCGGCTCGGGCGCTGGATGGGGTAGACGGCCTGCTGCTTACCGGAGGCGAAGACGTTGACCCGTCCTGGTACGGCGCCGCTCCTTCGCCCCACCTCGATCCGCCGAGTCGGGAGCGCGATCTCTTTGAGCTGGCGCTCTTCGCCGTGGCGCGTCAGCGCCAGATGCCCATTCTGGGCGTCTGCCGCGGTATTCAACTGATCAATGTGGCACTGGGTGGTACGCTGTTTCAGGATCTCCCATCGGAGCGGACCGGCCCTGTGGAGCACCGCCCTCAGGCGCCACGCGACGCCAGGACCCATCGGGTTCGCCTGCTTCCGAACAGCCGTGCTGCCCGGGCCCTGGGCACCGATGCTGTCAAAGTGAATTCATCTCATCACCAGGGCATCAATAAGCTGGGGCCGGGCTTGACGGCGAGTGGCTGGACCGATGACGACCTGATCGAGGCGGTGGAGAGCCTTGCCGAGACTCCCTGGCTGCTCGCCGTTCAGTGGCATCCGGAAGAGATGCACGCCGACGCCCAGGCCGCCGATCACGGGCTGTTTGCCGCCCTGGTGGAGGCGGCGGAAATCGCTCGGAGTGATTTAGTGGGCGAAAGACGGGAAGAGGAGCCGGTCACTCACGCCGTTCAGCGCGCTCCGTAAGGCAGGAAAACGTTCGGCTGCGGTCCGCAGCACTTCATCCAGTCCGTACTGGTGGGCCAAGACGTGGTCGGAGGCCAGCCCGAACCCCCGGCTGCCCAGCGTCTCGTAGTAGCTGACATCCGGGCCAGCTTTGCGCAGGCGTCGAGCGGCGATATAATCGGGAAAGAGGCCGGTCAGCCAGAGTGCATAGTTGCCCAGGTGCACCATCACCTTGAAGCGACGATCTCCCACGGTCGCCTCTAGGTCGGCCAGGATGTCTATCAGGTAGCGGTGGCGCTGATCGTCGTTCCAATCGACGCGCCAGGCCCGGTCGCGCTGGCCAAACTCGAGCAGGAGCGCCGACAGGTAGTCGGCAAGATCCCGGTCTTCGAGACCGGAACCGAGCAGCGCATGGCGGATGACCACGTAAAAGAACAAAGCTTCGGAAGGCAGGAGCATCGAGCGGACGGTTAACAGTCGCTCGAGAAGATCCGGAGCATCGAGCAGCGCGTCTGGACCTTCAGCCGTCAGTCGCCGCTCCAGGTAGGCCCGTCGATGAGCCGAACCCCGGCTCAAGAGCAGGATCACCAGCTG
>DATFQK010000328.1:0-3216 GCA_035264345.1 Gemmatimonadales bacterium
TGTGACGATTGATGGCCAACTGCGCTCCGCCCAGAGCAGCGGTGGGACGACCTCCGGGACCCGCCGGCATGGCCCCGACGCTGAACCGGCCCGCCACTCGTGACAGGGAGCTGTCGCGCATCAGACCGACTGCGTAAGGCCAGTTCCGCATGAATGCCGACTCGCCGTTCTGAAAGGCGAACCGGCTCTCCTCCTCATGCCAGGTGAGCGCCGCGGACGGCACGATGCCGTCCCGGTAGATCTCGTTTCGCATCTCGGTCAGAGCCAGACGTCCGGCCTGGGAGTTCACCACCACCCGTCCGCCTTCCAGAATCTGGCCGCCGTACGCGCCGAGGTATTCCACGAAGTTCGTGATCAGCCCCTCGTACCGGGCTCCCTGCCACACCAGCCCGTACCTCAGGCGGTGCTGCTGCCGGGCGCGCTTGGCCAAGCTCACCAGCTCGGCCAACGAAGTGGGCGCCGAGGGCACCAGATCGGTGCGCCAGTAAAGCATGCCCACGTCCACGAACCAGGGGACCGCAAAGAGCGAATCCCGCCAGCGATTGGCCTGAATGGTCGCGGGGAAAAAGCTTAGCGTGTCGGGCCCGAACCGGTCGAGCGGCAGGATCCATCCCGCGGCGGCAAATTCCGGAGTCCAGATGGCGTCGAGCTGGAGGATGTCGGGATCGCTCGCGCCGGCGTTGAGCCACTGCACGTAGAGCTGGTGCCGCTGGTCGGCTGCGTCCGGCGTGTCCCGGCGCACCACCCGGATGGCCGGATGGTCGGCGTTGAACCGGGCGAGCTGCCGGTTCAGAACCTCGGCCTCGGCCCCAAGCGAGCTACCGGGAAAGGTGACAATGGTGGGGCCGCGGTCGCTCTGTCCGGCGCAGCACCACACCAGCGCCGGCGCGAGCAGATGCCACCACCGGTGGACTCGGCGCGGAGTCGCTCTCAAAGAGTTAAGAAAAGAAGACCTCCCGGGAACGGACATGCGGGCAGGCAATTGCGTGGAGGTATTCTGCCCTGAAATTGCTCCGGACGCTAGGCTCCGGTTTGGCCGGTCGCGAGCGGGGTTTTGGCGGCCGGCGTCGCGGCCTGCGGGTGGGTCCGCACCACCCGGCGCCAGAGCCTGGCGGTCATCCAGGAGCGGAAGTTATCGAGGATCTCGTACACCGTCGGAATTACCAGCAGAGTCAAGAGCGTGGAGGTGATCACGCCGCCGATGACCGCCCGGCCCAATGGCGCCCGGAAATCTGCTCCCTCGCCCCGTCCCAGGGCTACCGGGATCATCCCCGCGATCAGCGCGATGGTCGTCATCATGATCGGGCGGAGCCGGATCCGGCCGGCCTCGATCAGGGCTTCACGCAGGGGCGTTCCCCGCTCGTGGGCCCACTTGGCAAAGTCGATCAGCAGGATGGCATTCTTGGCCACGATCCCCATCAGCAGGATCACCCCGATCAGGCTCATGATGTTGAGCGTGTCGCGGGTGACGATGAGCGCCAGCACCACCCCGATCAACGACAGCGGAAGCGAGATTAGAATCGCCAGAGGGTCGAGGAACGAGCCGAACTGAACCACCAGAATCAGATACATCAGCACCACCGCGGCGCCCAGCGCGGTAAAGATCCGGGTGAACACCTCGGCCTGGTCGCGGGCCTCACCACCCTGAGTGATCCGGTAACCTGGCGGAAGCTCCCGCTCCAGACTTGCCAGCCGGGCATTGATGTCGCGGGTGACCTCGGTGAGCGAGCGGCCCTGCACGTTGGCCTGCACGTTGACCACCGCCTCGCGATTGAGGTGGTTGATCTGCGCGGGACCGAGGCCCTGGTGAATGGATGCCACCTGTCCCAGCGGCAACGCGACCGGAGCGCCGGTGGGACCGGGTATCACCAGCGGCAGCCGCTCCAGATCCACTGTCCGCTCCCGGGCCTCCGGCGCAAGCCGCACCGTGACGTCGCGGGTCTCGCCGCTCGGATCCACCCAGTCGCCTGCATCGATTCCGGCAAAGGCGGGCCGGAGCGACTGAGCCACCTGCGATACCGTCACGCCGAGTGATCCGGCCAGGCCGCGACGCAGCTCGACCACCAGCTCGGGACGCTCGCCTCTGGTCGAGAGTCCCACGTCCACCGCTCCGGGCACCTGGCGAACCAGTGCGGCGGCCCGGGTGGCAAACCTGGTGAGCACCGTGGGATCGTCCCCCCGCATCTCCACCTGGATCTGCTTCATGGCGCCACCGAACCCGCTGGTGAACACCGATACCTCGGCTCCGCCGACGTGGGACAGCTCCTCGCGCAGCATTTCGCCCAGCTCATCCTGACTGATACTCCGCTCCTTTTTCGGCACCAGCCGCACGTACGTCAGCGCCTGATCCACGCCTGGCGCCAGCAGCGGAATCGGCGTGCCGATCCCGGTGTAGGTGTACGCCACCTCCGGATGCCTCCGGGCGATGCGCTCGACTTCCTCGGACTTGAGCCGGGTGTATTCCAGGCTCGATCCCGGCGGGGCCTCGATGATGAAGTTGATCTCGCTCCGGTCGCTGATGGGGATGAATCCGGCTCCCCCCAGCGTGGCCTGGAGTGCGATCGCGCCGAAGAACGAGCCTAGCGCGATCAGCACCATCGCCAGCCGGTGGTCCAGCGCCCAGGCGATCAGGCCCTGGTAGCGCTCGGCCTGCCGGTCGAACCAGCGGTTGAATCGGTCGAGAGCCCGGGCGATCGGGTTGCGCCGCTCGTGCGACTCGGTCTGGGGATCGGCCCAGTAGGCCGACAGCATCGGGTCCAGCGAGAAGCTGACGAAGAGCGACACCAGCACCGCGCAGGCGATGGTCAGCGCGAACGGCTTGAACCACTGGCCGGCAATGCCGTACATGAACGCCACCGGCACGAACACCGCCACGATGGAGAAGGTCGTGGCCGCCACCGCGAGGCCGATCTCGTCCGTCGCCTCGTGCGACGCGCGCAGGTGGTCCTTTCCCAACTCGATATGGCGGACGATGTTCTCCCGAACCACGATGGCGTCGTCGATCAGGATGCCGATGGCCAGCGACAGTCCCAGCAGGGACATGGTGTTGAGGGTAAAGCCGAAGGCCCACACCGCAATGAAGCTGGCCAGCACCGAGACGGGCAGCGCCAGCCCGGTAATGACTGTGGAGCGCCACGAGTTCAGGAAGAGAAAGACCACCAGCACGGTGAGCAACGCGCCTTCGATCAGCGCCTCCTGCACGTTGGCCACCGCGCG
>DATFQK010000329.1:0-10182 GCA_035264345.1 Gemmatimonadales bacterium
CGTCTGCTGGACGAGAGGGTCGAAGGATTCGGCATCTCACTGGTTGAGGCCTCTGCCTCAGGCATCCCGGTAATTGCCGGGAACAGCGGCGGCATTTCCGATGCCGTTCGCCATAGAGTGACCGGCCTTCTGGTCGATCCCGAACGGCCGGCGGAGGTCACCAGAGCCGTGCGGCAGCTTCTGGACAATCCCGAGACGGCGTCCGCTTTGGGGGCCGCCGGCCGAAGAGCGGTGGAGACCTACTACAATTGGGATCGAGTGGCTGGCGATGTAGCCGCTATCGGTCGGGAGTGCGGCCGGTCAGGCCGCTGAGTCTTCCGGACGCACGCTGATGGCGTAAGTAGGACAGTTCAGCACGTAGGCACCATCGATGGGAGACCAGGTCTGTACCGGAGTAAGCACCTCGGCCTTGCCCCGCGGGTCGAGCCGGAACACCTGCGGCGCCTGAATGACGCAGCTACCACACCCCACGCAGCGAGACTCGTCTACCAGAACTCGGAGCCGCCGTGTCGGGTGCATCCCGGCGGTAACGCCGCTGAGGCGGGTGCCCAGCTGGTCCAGAGTGCTCGAGGTAGCCCGGTATCCGGCTTCGATCAGCTCCGCAGTCTTATCGAAGGCGAACATGGAAATATGCTCGACCCGGGGCTGCACCAGAACCAGAGGCGGGCCCTTCCAGTCTCGCAATTGAGCCTCGATCTGTGTCTGCATCACGATCTCGAGTCCCCGGATGTAGGTGGCGGCAAACCCCCGGGTCTCGGTTTCAGAGCGGAGCACGCTGGTGGCCGCCACATTGATAGCGAGAATGGGTCCCTGGCCCAGAGACGCCGCCATGCGGACCGGCAGGTTCTCGACGACAGCACCGTCGACGTAGGCCCGGCCGTTGATCTCCATGGGAGGGAAGATCCCGGGCAGGGCACAGGAAGCCACTACCACATCGGCGACCCGGGTGCTGCGGAGCCCCGGAAGTCCCCACATCACCTGCATGCCCGAATGCAAGTCAACTGTGTTGATCAGCAGGCGGCGTGGCAGATCCTCGAAGGTGACATCACCCACCAGAGAGTCGATCAGAGCGTGCAGTGGTTCGCGGCGATAAAGGGCGGGAGCGAGGAGACGGCGGAAGGCCACGTCGGCCCGGGCTACCTGAAACACGTCCCGGCGGCGGACCAGGCGAGCCCGAGCCTCCATCCGTGGGGTTGGCACCCCGGCGGCCCAGGCCGCCGCGATCAGGGATCCGATACTGGAACCCACGACTAGGCTCGGGATCAGTTGCCGTTCCTCCAGGGCGCGGAGGACCCCGATGTGGGCCAGGCCTTTGAGCCCACCGCCGCTCAGAACCAGGGTAAACGGGCTGTCGGGTATCACCGGTTCTCCCAGAGAGGTTCGCGACATCGCACCGAACCAGAGCTAGTTTGCAAGAATCATGCGCCGTGGGGGCTTAGAACAGTCTGGGCTGGCCCTGTGGCCTGCCCAAGGCAGGGCGCGTAACGCACGTCACAGGAGCAGGATGCGACAGAATCCCCTGGCCGAGAAACTCCGGACCGACCGGTTCTTCCAGCTTGGTGTGCTGTTCGTGACGGTGGTAGTGGCAGCGGCCCTTCTGGCACCTTGGCTTGCCCCGCATGACCCGCTTACCGGCGATCTGAGAGGGGCTTACCTGATCTCACCCGGATCCCGGTTCTGGCTGGGAACCGATACTCAGGGACGTGATGTGCTCAGCCGGGTCCTCTACGGGGCCCGCTTGTCGTTATCAGTCGGACTCATCTCGCAATCCGTGTCGGTGACCACGGGTGTGCTACTCGGGTTACTCGCGGGATACTACGGACGTTGGGTTGACGCCCTGGTGATGCGCCTGGCCGACATCACTCTCGCCTTCCCAACGCTGCTGCTGTTGATCGCCGTAGCGGCCGCGGTGAAGCCCTCACTTCCGGTGGTGTTCGTGGTAATCGGAGTGGTAGGGTGGGCCGGGATGGCGCGGCTGGTCCGGAGTCAGGTGCTGGTGCTTCGTCGATCCGAGTTCGTGGTTGCCGCCCAAGCGCTCGGCGCCCGGGACCGACGGATCCTTCTTCGCCACCTTCTACCCAACGTGCGTACCCAGGTGATCATAGCGGCAACCCTCGGCATTGCCGGTGCGATCATGGCCGAAGCTGCCCTGTCGTTTGTGGGACTGGGAGCTCAGCCTCCTACCCCAAGCTGGGGAGCCATGGTGGCCGATGGGCGAGACCTGCTGCGGGTGGCTCCCTGGATCTCTTTCGCCCCCGGGCTGGCAATCGGCATCGCGGTGTTGGGCTTCAATCTCGTGGGCGATGGCCTTCGGGAAGCCTATGATCCACGACTCCGGAGTGAGCGATGAGTCCTGCCACTCACGTGATCCCGGAATACGACGTGGCCGGTCTCCGCCAGCGAGAGTTTCCCTGGACCGCCGAGACCGTGTACCTGAACCACGCCAGTGTCGGTCCCCTTCCCGAGCGCACCCGGATTGCGCTGGAGACATTCAACCGCAAGCGCGCGGCTCCGTTTCAGCTCCCTGATCGCGATCTCATGAACACCCTCGCCGAATCCCGCCGTCTCTCAGCACAGCTGATTGGGGCGTTACCCGAGGAGATCGCGCTTACACTGAACACCGGGTTCGGGCTGAGTCTGGCCGCCCGGGCGCTTCCGCTCCGTGCCGGGGACATCGTCCTCACCAGCGACAAGGAATTCCCGGCCAACGTATATCCCTGGATGCTTCTGAAGGAGAACGGGGTCACCCTGGAGCTCGCCCCTACCACGTCGGACGGCTGGCCGGATGAGGATTACCTGGTCGAGCGGCTCAGGGACCCTCGAGTCAGGGTCCTGGCGGTGTCGCTGGTCCAGTTTAGCAACGGCTATGCTGTGGACCTGGCCCGGTTGTCCGCAGCCACCCGCGCTGCCGGGACGTACCTCGTGGTTGACGCCATTCAGGGTGTAGGTCAGATCCCGGTTGATGTGGGCGCAACGCCGGTGGACCTCATGGCCTGCGGAGCGCAGAAGTGGCTGCTGTCGCCCTGGGGATCTGGGTTTGTGTACGTGCGTCGGGAGTTGATCCGGCAGCTGACGCCGGCCATCACCGGGTGGATGGCGTACGAGGGGACCGACGATTTCAGCCGACTCACCCAGTACAATGACACCCTGCGCGGAGATGCTCGTCGATTCGAGCTGATTACCCTGCCGTATCAAGACTTTGCCGGCATGAACGCCTCGGTTGAGCTGCTGCTGGAGCTGGGCATTCCTCGCATTCAACGGCACCTGTGTGCCTTGCAGCAGGTTGTCCTATCGTGGGCCGGCCGGAGCGGCGCGCGCATCGTTTCGCCGCAGGGTGAACGAGGCTCAGGCATCCTGTGTATCGCGCCACCCAACGTGGGTGAGGCCTTCAGGGCGCTCAAGGCAGCTCGAATCATCTGCAGTCTGCGCGAGGGCGCCATCCGGCTCAGCCCGCATGCCTACAATGACACGAGCGATATGGCGCGCGTGGTCGAAGTGCTGGAGTCACTATGACTGCATTTACCGACATGTTGAAGGACGGATACGGCGGCAATGAGCCGGGCCTGACCCTCGGCGCGGCGCTGGAGGGAACCCGGATCCACCCCGAGCCGAAGATCCGATTGCCGCTGGCCATGGCCAACCGCCATGGCCTGATCGCTGGGGCCACCGGAACCGGCAAGACCAAGACTCTGCAGCTGCTCACCGAGCAGCTGTCCCGCCAGGGGGTTCCGGTCTTCGTGGCCGACATGAAGGGCGATCTGTCCGGACTTGCCGTGCCGGGCGTCGCGGACGAACGGATTCGCGCTCGTGCGGCGGACACCGGCTGGGATTGGAAGCCCGAGGGTGTGCCGGTGGAGTTCGTGAGCCTTACCGGCCGGCTGGGGGTGCAACTACGGGCGACGGTGAGCTCGTTCGGGCCACTATTGCTGGGCAAGGTGCTGTCGCTGAACGAGACCCAGACCAGCGTGCTCACCATGGTCGTTCGCTACGCCGACGACAATCACCTCCCGCTGCTGGACTTTCCCGATTTGCGCTCCCTGCTCCAGTTTCTCGCTTCCGATACCGGAAAGTCGGCGCTGGATCAGTACGGTGGAATGTCGGCCGCAACTGTCGGCGTGCTGCTCCGCAAGATGGTGGAGCTCGAGGCCCAGGGGGCGGGACAGTTCTTCGGTGAGCCCGAGTTCGATGTCAAGGACATGCTGCGGACCACATCGGAGGGGCGGGGGATCGTGACCTGCCTGGAGCTGCCCGACGTGGCCGACAAGCCCCGGTTGTTCTCGACCTTCATGATGTGGCTGCTGGCCGAGCTGTACCACAACTTGCCTGAGGTGGGTGACCTGCCGCGGCCGAAACTGGTGTTCTTCTTCGATGAGGCCCATCTCCTCTTCGAGGAGGCTCCGAGAGCCTTTCTCGATCAGGTCGAGCAGGTGGTGAGGCTGATCCGATCGAAGGGAGTCGGCGTGTATTTCGTGACCCAGACCCCGAAAGACGTACCGCAGGACGTCCTGGGCCAGCTGGGAAACCGGGTGCAGCACGCACTGCGGGCGCACACGCCGGACGACGAAAAGGCGCTCAAGGCCGCGGTGCGTACCTTCCCCAAGACACCGTTCTACGATCTCGCGCAGACGCTGACGTCGCTCGGCATCGGTGAGGCCGTGGTGACGGTACTCGACCGCCGCGGCGTACCGAGCCCGGTGGTGGCCACCCGGCTCATCCCGCCGGCTTCACGCATGGCTCCGCTTTCCCCAGAGGAGCTCCAGGCCGACATCCGGAAATCGGATCTATTGGCCGAGTATGGGCAGCCGGTGGATCGGGAGAGTGCGCGCGAGATCCTGGCCGCTCGTTTGGCCCGCACGTCGCCGGCGGAAACTACGCCGAATGAAGCCCCGCGTCGCGGATCGGCCGAGAAGAGCATGGCCGAAGTGGCGGGCGACGTAGTGTCCTCCACCGTGGGCCGAACCGTGGTCCGCGAAGTGGTTCGCGGACTGTTTGGGCTGCTGGGCGCCAAACCCCCGCGACAGAGCTCGCGCCGCTCAAGCCGCTGGTAATCGGTGTGCATAGCGGTTCTCACCGCCTGGTCTAGCTGGCCCATGAGGCCGACATCTGCCCCGACCAGCCCCATCCGGGCGACCGGATTCGAACGCTGCCTGTTCGAGCCGCCGTCTGGCTACCGCTGGTGACCGCCGCGACGAGGAGGGTGGAACGGGACGAGATTCATCAGCTCAACCTGCAGCTGGTGAAGATCGCTCGAGGGGCTCAGGGCAGCAGCACCAGTCTGACGTAATTCTTCTTTCCCTTTCGGAGAATCAGGAATCGGCTTTCAGGCGGGCCCCGGAGCTGCTCGTCGGCCACGTGGAGGTCCACGGCTTCGATCGGCTCGTCGTTCAGATAGAAGCCTTTCCCCTGGATACCTCGACGGGCGTCGGCCTTCGAGCTGGCCAGACCACTGGCAACCAGGAGATCGATGACCGGCATTCTTCCGCCCAGGGCGGAACGGGAGACTTGTCGAGTCGGCATTTCGGGGAGCATTCCGTCCAGTGCCGGTCGAGCCCTCCCCTCAAATAAGGCCGCGCTGGTTCGGACCGCCTCCTCCGCAGCATCCTTTCCATGCACTCGCTGAGTGACATCGAATGCCAGCTTACGTTGGGCCGGCCGCTTGCCCGGATCGGCCGCCTGGGCTGACATCACTGCCGAGATCTCATCCAGGGGCAGGAAGGTGAAGAGCTTGAGATACCGTTCGACATCCCGGTCATCGGTGTTGATCCAGAATTGATAAAACTGGTACGGACTGGTCTTGGACGGATCAAGCCAGACATTCCCCGCCTCGCTCTTTCCGAACTTGCTGCCCGAGGTGTTGGTGATCAGCGGAAACACCAGGCCATAGGCCTGCCGGCCCTCGCGTTTGCCGATCAGCTCGATGCCGGCGGTGATGTTGCCCCACTGGTCGCTACCGCCGATCTGCAGCTCACATTGCCCGGTCCGGAACAGGCGCCAGAAGTCGTAGGCCTGAATGACCATGTAGCTGAATTCGGTGTAGCTGATCCCGGTTTCCAATCGGCTTCGGACACTCTCCTTCTGCAGCATGAAGCCAAGGGTCAGGTGCTTGCCGGTGTCGCGGAGGAACTCCATCAAGCCGAGCGGCCGAAGCCATTCGGCATTATTGCTCAACCGTGCCCCAGTCGGTGCGGCGCTGTCGAAATCGAGAAAGCGGCTCACCTGGCGCCGAATGGCTTCGGCATTCCGGTCGATTTCCTCTATCGGCAGAATCGGCCGCTCGGACCGCTTCCCGCTGGGATCGCCGATCATCCCGGTCCCCCCACCCACCAGCACAATCGGGGTATGGCCGTAACGCTGCAGCCAGGCTGCGCCGATAATGGGAACCAGGCTGCCCACGTGAAGCGAATCGGCCGTAGGGTCCAGGCCGACATACGCGGTGAGCGGTCCCTGCTCCAGTCGCTGCTCGAGCCCGGCCGTGGCGTCCTGAAGCAGCCCTCGTGCCGTCAAAGTTTTGAGCAGTTCGTTCATAGGACGTTCATGGTACCCGCTGGAATCGAGCATAGCAATTGGCTAGCTTGCGCGTATGACCCACCCACAGGATCCGCCTGATCCCCTGGATCCATTCGATCGGCATGTCGACCCAGCGCCACCGCGAGAACCTCCGTTCCGGCGCTTTGGACGGCCGCCGGTGAAGTCCGGAGGCTCGTCTTGGAAATCGCTTCAGGGAATGCGACTGTCTCCCCGAGCCCGGCGGAACCTCCTGGTCGGGTTGCTCGCCATCTTTGCCTTCGGATTGGCCTTCCTGGCCGCGGCCTGGAGCCGGGCCTGTGCGGGCAACACCTGTCCGTCCATAGACGAGCTGGGAGGCTACGACCCGAATCAGGCATCCAAGGTCTATGCCGCAGACGGACGGCTCATCACCGACCTGGGACTGGAGCGGCGAACGGTCATCCCGCTGGGAGAGATGTCGCCCTATGTGAAGGCGGCTTTCCTGGCCACCGAAGACAAGCGGTTTTACCAGCACCACGGGATCGACTGGTACCGGGTCTTCGGAGCCATCAAGACCAACATCTTTCAGCTGCGCTTTGCCGAGGGGTTCTCCACCATCACGATGCAGCTGGCCCGCAACATTTGGGACGAAGACATCAGTGGCCGGGACAAGTCGGTTACCCGGAAGCTGAGGGAAGCGCACGTCGCCCGGGAGATCGAGCGTAAATATCCCAAGGACAAAATCCTCGAGATTTACCTGAACCAGATCCCCCTGGGAAATGGCGCCTACGGGGTCGAGGCAGCGTCGCAGCGTTACTTCGGGAAGTCGGTTCGGGATCTGAATGTCGCCGAAGCCGCAACGCTGGCCGCCATTCCCAAGGCTCCTTCCCGCTACAACCCGCGGCGGAATCCCAACGCCAATGTTCAGCGCCGCAATACCGTGGTGAACCTGCTGCGGGACAACGGGCTGTTGAACACGGAAGAAGCGGAGCGGTGGAAGGCCTATCCACTGCTCCTGTCGTCGCACTCCGATTACAGCGGTGTGGCGGAATACTTCGTGGAGTACGTACGGCAGCAGCTCGAGGCTCGCTTCGGCCGGGATCTGTATACCTCGGGCTACCGGATCTACACCACCCTGGATCTTGAGATCCAGCAAGCCGCCGAGCGCGCGCTCGAGGCCCGGCTGGAGGCCATCGAGAGCGGCGCCGACGGAAAATTTCCTCACGATACCTACCGGCAGTATCTCGAGTCCAAGAGCGACAACAACGACGACAACAGCCGGAGCCCCAGTCCTTACCTCCAGGGGCTGGTGGTCACCCTGGAGGCGAAGACCGGTTACATCCGGGCTATGGTAGGCGGACGGGACTTCGAGGACAGCAAGTTCAACCGGGCTACCCAGGCGCTGCGCCAGCCCGGCTCCACGTTTAAACCGATCGTCTACTCCGCCGCGGTGGAGGCGGGTTATCCGCTCTCCCACGTCATGGTGGACGATCCACTCAGCGTAGAGCTCGACCCGGCCCAGCCACCCTGGGCGCCACAGAATTACGACCTCGAGTTCGATGGTCCGATGACCCTCCGGCGAGCGCTCTACCTCTCGCGGAACATCATCGCGATCAAGCTGGGCATGGAGGTAGGCGAACAGGCGGTCATAGCCGAGGCGCAGAAGTTCGGGCTCACCACCCGGGTCCCGGCCTTCCCGTCGATTCACATCGGCTCGGCCGATGTGATCCCCCTGGAGATGATCGCGGCCTACACCACCTTTGCCAATCTGGGAACCCGCACCATGCCCAACGGGATACTTCGGATCGAAGACCGGAGTGGCAAGATCATCTGGCAGCCAACCATCCGAACCGCAGCCGTTATGGACACCCTGCACGCCTGGCTCATGACCGATGCGCTGCGCGACGTGGTCCGCCATGGCACTGCCGTGGGCTCGGTCGGCGCCCGGATCAATTTCCCGGCCGGGGGCAAGACGGGTACCACCAACGACGGGTTCGACGTCTGGTTCATCGGCTTCACCCCGGAAATGGTGACCGGAGTGTGGATCGGCTTCGATCAGCCGCAAAAGATCAAGGGCAATGCGCAGGGAGGCGTCCTGGCGGCGCCGGCCTGGACTGCCATGATGCGCGAAGTGTACGAGCGGCGGAGCGTACCTGCAGCGTGGGCAAGGCCGGCGGGACTGACCGCCCTGGACGTGGACAAGACCACCGGTTATAAGGCGACACCCTTCTGTCCCAAGGAGGTTCACTACATCGAGTCCTTCATTCCCGGCACCGAGCCCACGGCATTCTGTCCGGTGCACTCTCCCTTCGGCTCCATGGGTGGGGTGATGGGAGGCAGCGGTCCCGACGCGGCGCCAGCTGCCGGCACGGTTCCCGGAGCGCCGCCGGCAGGCTCGCCGGGTCCTCCGCCTCCCAACGGCGGCACAGCGACGAGTGGCGGTACGGCGGGGGTTATGGGGGGAGCTGGCCCAGTTCCCAATCCCCCGCGCTGAGGTGCGCCAGCGGCGGATAGCCGCAGGCTGGGTCCTTCCCATGGCCGGTGCGCCGATCCAGCGCGGCGCAGTCCTGTTTGGCGCCGATGGCCGGATTCAGTCGATTGGTCCTGACCGCGCAGTACCCCGGCCCCCCGCTGTGCCGGCCTTCGACTTTCCTGACGCTGCACTCCTTCCCGGCCTGATCAACACCCACACACACCTGGAGCTCACCGGCTTCGAAGGCCGGGTTACCGCCCCGGAATTTCCGGCCTGGATCCGAAGTCTGCGGCAGCTCAAGACCACCCGCACCCCCGACGATTACCTGCGGGCGGCCCGGCAGGGCCTGGCCGACTGCTATGCCGGCGGGGTTACTACGATCGCCGATACGGGAGATTCCGGTGCCGTCATCCGGGTTCTTGCCGACGCAAGCGGCTCAGGCATCGCGTACCAGGAGGTTTTTGGGCCTCATCCCTCCCAGGCAGAGGAAAGCCTGGCCGGTCTCCAGCGCCGGGTCCAGGAGCTCTCGAGCCTGACCTCGCCCCGAGTCAGGATCGGAGTGTCCCCCCACGCGCCGTACACCGTCAGCGCCGGACTTTTCAGCTTGGTGGCGGCTTGGTCGCAAGCAGAGCGCCTTCCTCTGGCGGTGCACGTTGCCGAGTCGACCGAAGAAAGTGAATTTCTGCTGGCGAGCTCCGGTCCTTTCGCTCAGGCGTGGCGAGACCGGAATATTCCGCTTCCGGCCTCACAGGGAATCAGCCCCATAGCCTGGTTGGCAAAGCACGGGGTACTTTCTCCGCTGACCCTCTGCATCCACGCGGTTCAGCTCGGCCCGGCAGACATTCGCGTCCTGGCCGACTCGGCCGCGGCCGTGGCGCATTGCCCAATCTCCAATCGGGCGCACGGCCACGGCACGGCCCCGATTAGCTCCGTGCTTGCGGCCGGTGTACGAGTCGGCTTGGGGACAGACTCGGTCGTCAGCGTGGGGCGTCTCGATCTGCGGGCCGAGGCTCGAGTGGCGGGCAAGCATGCCGCACTCACGGCCGATCAGCAGCTGGAGCTTTGTACCATCGGGGGTGCTCGAGCGCTCAACCTACAGGCCGAGGTGGGGAGTCTCGAACCGGGGAAATGGGCCGACTGCACCGTCATCAGAATGACTGACACCGGTGAGACTCCAGCGGAACGAATTCTGGCCAGCTCGGCCGATGACGTTCTGCGAACGT